>JAYUEZ010000350.1:0-11759 GCA_043738965.1 Gammaproteobacteria bacterium | reverse complement strand
TAGTAGTACGCGCGCGATGGTGATTATGGATTCGCGCCGTACTCCCGCCTCCACGTCGGCGCGGTTAGCGGAATTCGTACAACGCGGCGTTGAATTCCACGCTCATCACACGACGTCCCCGACATGGATATTGGACAAGCTACACACGGCGCGCGAGGCGTGGGTAACCGCGGATAGTGTGTCGATGTTAAGCGAAGCGTTAACCGCGGGGTTAGCCGTTGGGGTTATTGACGTGCCAGCGCGTCGTGCCGATCGCATCACGCGATTGGCAGATCAGCTGATCGTCGACGGCGACGTGATATCGCTGAGTGCGTGGTTGCAGGGACAGCCGCTCAAACCCCGCCCGCAACCGCTCGCCGAAGCGCGACGCTGCGCGGCGCTGGTGGCCGCGCGATGGTTTCCACAGCGCGGGCGTAGCGCTTAGCACCATGGCACTAACCATCGTTCAATTATTGCCGGAAATGGAAGTCGGCGGGGTCGAACAAGGCACGGTTGAAATTGCGCAGGCGCTAGTCGCGCGCGGCCACCGGGCACTGGTGGTATCCGCTGGTGGTCGATTGGTCAGCCGTTTGGAGGCGATTGGCGCTGAACACGTACTATTGCCGATCGGTCGTAAACGCGTTTCGACGTTATTTCTGGTGCGTAAGCTGCGCGAGTTGTTGCTGGCTGAAAATGTCGATCTGGTGCACGCTCGCTCGCGTCTGCCGGCTTGGATCGGGCATTTGGCGCTGAACAAAATCGAGGCCGTGCGCCGACCGCGTTGGGTGACGACGGTGCATGGACCTTACGCCGTGAATCGATATAGTCAGATCATGGTCAGTGGCGCGCGCGTGATCGCGATTTCGGAGTTTATTCGCAACTATATTTTTGAATCTTATCCCGACACGCCACGCGATCGCGTGGAGGTCATTCCGCGCGGAGTGGATGACGCGATCTATTCGCCAGAATTCGCGCCGGCCGCTGACTGGCGGGCGCAATGGGATCGCGAACACCCGGCGTTGCACGGAAAGCGCTTACTCTGTTTGCCGGCACGGCTAACGCGCTGGAAAGGACAGCAGGAATTTATCCAGCTGGTCGCGCGCCTAGTCGCCGACAAACTACCAGTGCATGGATTGATCGTTGGCGGACCACATCCCCACAAACGTGAATTCGCCGACGAGTTAAAGCAGCTAGTGCGTCAACTCGATCTCGAACGCGCGATAACCTTCGTAGGTCAACGCGCCGATCTGCGCGAGATCTTGTGTCTGTGCGATTGCGTGTTCTCGCTGACCCGTGAACCCGAAGCGTTTGGTCGAACCACGCTCGAGGCGTTAAGTCTCGGCCGGCCGGTAATCGGTTACGACCACGGCGGGACCGGGGAAATATTGCGTCAGGTATTTCCGCGCGGGCTGGTGCCGACAGGGAATGTCGCGCTCGTGGCGGAACGCTGTCGGGAGTTTCTAGCGCAACCGCCGCGCGTACCTGCGTCGCACCCCTATCAGCTCGCGCGAATGCAAGCAGCGACCGTCAACCTTTATGAGGCGCTTGTCTCCGGTCCGCGTCCGACGTGAAGCACATTCTGGTAATCAAACTTGGCGCACTGGGGGATTTCTTCATCGCCCAGCAAGCTTTCCGCGCTATTCGCGTGCACCATCTTGCCGATCACATAACCCTGATGACGATACCGAGTCTGGTCGAGCTCGCTACTTTAAGCGGTGCGTTCGATGCGGTAATCGTGGATCGACGCGCACGGTCGCCGCTTGGGTATTGGCAGGTCGCACAGGGCCTACGTCGCGCGCATTTTGATTTTGTGTATGACCTGCAAGGGAATCGGCGCACGGCCTGGTACTGGCGATTGTTATGGCCGCGGCGTCCACCCTGGTCCGGTCCGGTCGCCGGCTGCTCGCATCCGCGACCGCCACGACCCGTCGACCAACCACGGACAGAATGGTTGCGCGTGCAACTCCAGGCACTAGGCGTGAAGGTCCCTTCGACCCTCGACGTCGCATGGCTTAAAGCCGATATTTCCGAGTGGAAGTTCCCAGCGCGCATTGCCCTACTAGTCGCCGGGGGCTCGGCCCACCGTCCGGGAAAACGCTGGCCGGTCGCTCATTACGTGCGGATCGCTGAAATACTGGTGGCGCGCGGGATCACCCCGGTGTTGATCGGAACGACCATTGATGCCGCGGTGATACGGGAAATTCGCTCGCGCGTACCAGCGACGCTGGATCTATCTGACCAGACCTCGGTGGCGATGCTCGCGAGCCTGGCACGTGTGGCCTGTGGTGCGCTCGGTAACGACACCGGCCCGATGCACGTGGTGGCGGCCACTGGTTGCCCCAGCGTAGTGCTATTTTCCGGCGAGTCCGATCCGCTTTTTGTCGCACCCTCGGGGCAGTGTGTGGAATGGCTGCAGCGCACCAGTTTGAGCGCGCTCAGTCCGGACGAAGTGCTACGGGTTACTGATCGCTGCTGGCGGTTGTAACTGCTGCGAGGTCACCGATGATTTTGATCACGAGACAGAACTTTTCACCCGATGTGGGTGGGATCCAAACCCTGATGGGCGGGCTCGCCGCGGGCTTAGCGGCGGCTGGTGAGCGAGTCGCGGTGTATGCAGATCGGCTGCGAACTAATGACGCGAATGATTTTCACCCACCCTACGCCCTGGAACGCTTTGGCGGGATCCGCCCGTGGCGACGACGAGTTAAAGTCCGCACAATTGTGAAGATCTGCCGCGAGCATCCAGTTCGGGGCGTGTTTGCCGACTCGTGGAAGAGTCTAGTTTGCCCCCGTATTTAGCTGCCCTATTCGAATCAAATCGAGGAACAAAGTCATGACCGTGCGCGTACTTCACTACTTCGACTACAAGAGTCCGTACGCTTATCTGGCGCAAGAAGCGACCTACGCGATCGAAAGCGAGTTCGGAATACCGGTTACACGTATACCCTACACGCTCGATATTCCGAGTTTTCTCGGCGCCGCCAAACTCGATAGCGAGGGCAACGACGTACTCGGAACCCGAAACGCACATCATTGGCGACGCGTGCGCTACAGCTATATGGATTGTCGCCGCGAAGCCAATCGACGCGGGCTTACGATCCGCGGTCCGCGGAAAATCTGGGATAGTTCGTTGGCCCACCTGGGGTTCCTTTATTCGCAGACAACGGGTGACGCACGACGCTACCATGACTTGGTTTACGAACGATTTTGGCGGCGCGAACTCGATATTGAAGCGGCCGATGTGATCATCGGCGTACTCACTGAATCAGGAATAGACGTGCGCGATTTCACGCGCTATGTCACCGAGACCGGGCGTCAAACCCTAGTTGAACTTCAAAACGCAGCGGAAACCGCCGGTGTCTTTGGCGTGCCGAGTTGGCGCGTCGACGGCGAATTGTTTTGGGGTTCCGAACGACTCGATCGCATTTACGAAAAACTGCGCGGCTAGGGCGGTGGTCATTAGCGCTGAGCGCCACGAATTCGGCAACTAAAGCTCACGGCGCGCACGAATTTAACATGAACATTGTCGGCTTCGGGAATCACCTCACGCGCAAGGGCCGCCGTCTCGGCATGCACTGGCACCGTGGTCGTCACCCCGTTTAATTCATAGGTGACGGCGTATTCGTTCATCCACCCGGAATACCGGTTGCATTAACCTGCGAATAAAACACTTTTTGATGATAGATCTTCGCGAGCAGCTGATTGATCTCTTTGGCGCGCTCGGTGTTGGCGGGTGGCGCCGAATCGTCGGTCAACGTCTTCTTCGCGCAGCGCGAAAGTTCACCCCGCAGCGCGGTTTCGATCAAGTCGATGTCGCGTAAATGTAGCGCAAATTGTTTGCGATATTTGGTCATGGAGAATTCCTCGAAACGGTGGTTAACCTAGCATCTCGTTAAACCGTCGAGAGCCATAATAACCCGCGAACACCGTGCCTGTCTGCGACGAAAATTCACTTTCAGATTCGGCCAGGTGACTGTGTTTTAGAGGGTAAGGCTTTCAGCGCTGCTGCCACTTCGATGGCCGATAGGTGCGCCAGGTTTTTGTCCGGCGCCAGCAGTATTTTGGCGCGATCGCCCCACGGCCGATACCGCTCTGGACGGCCTGGACCAAATAGCGTCAGCGTCGGCACGCCGCGTGCGGCGGCAAGATGTCCGAGTCCCGAATCATTCCCGACGAATACCGCAGCGTGATCTAACAACGCCACCGCCTGCGTTAGGCTCGACTTACCCGTCATATCCACGGTGGGCAACACATTGCGCGAAGCCAGATACTCGGCAATCGCCTTATCTCCGCCGCCGCCGAGGATCAACACCCCGTCGTAAGTGTCTTTGCATTCTGCCAGCAAGGCAGCGAATTGTTCGCGCGGCCATTGTTTGCCCCGCCAATTCGCTCCGGGTCCGAGCGCCAGCCACCGCTTGACCCGCAAATCCGCGAGCCGATCGTGCGCAAAGCCGATATCCGATTCCGTGATCCATACTGTTGGATTTGGAATCATCGAAGCTTTCGAAATTACCCGGCCGACGACGGCCATGTGCTGCTCGACAGCGTGGGGTCCATGCGGGCCGCGGCGCCAGCGGGCCGTACGCTGGGTGCCATGCAGTAACCACGGTACGAAATCGGTGCGTAGATCAACCATTGCGGCGTAACGTGCTTGCCGCAATTGACCGATTAGCGCAAGCACGCCACGGATCCCTGCGCGCTTGTCGCGATGATAGAGCGTGTGCAGAAACGGACACGCTTTCAGGAGCGAGCTCGAACGCGCGTCGGCTACGATGTCCACGCGGTGATCCGGATAGGCGGTGTGCAGTGCCAATAGCGCCGGTGTGGTCAAGACGAGATCGCCAATGTTGCTTAGCGTGATGAATAACAGGCGTTTATCAATCATTGGCGTTGCATTTCACGACCGTTAGTTAACTCGAAGTGACGTGTTAGTAGGACTGATACGATTTCTCTTCGCGGAACGTCGCACCGAGTTGAAGATCAATCTCCCGCTTTACTTTTGCGCGCTGGTCATTCGTCAGATAGACCTGTCGAGCGAGCTCGATAAATTCAACGTCGAATTGTTTAGCGCGCTCTTTAGCGCGAATCGCGTCTTCAATTTCCCACAGTCGTTCGTTGATCGATTTTAATCGCGCGACACGGCAGAGCAACGCATCGTCATTGTGCGGAACAGGTGCGGCACACCAAGTCAATTGGTGCACTTTTAGCTCGGTTTGAATATTGACCAGCTTGTCCACATCGGTGATGCGCTCACATTTAATCTCCAAAATTGAAATGCGATCGAGGAGATCCCCAAAAGAGACTTGAATCGTTATCATGAGAAGCCTGGTTATTTTCCGATGCAAAAATGCGCGAAGATATTGCCTAGTAGATCTTCGTTGCTGTATTCGCCCACCAATTCTTCGAGAGCAACTTGCGCCTGTCGAAGTTTTTCGGCGGTCAATTCGAGAACCGCGGTAAAGGTGGCGGCATCGGCAAAATCTAGCGCGTTTAGCGCGGTCCGCAATGCTTCTAAATGGCGTTCGCGCGCGAGGAAGGGACTACTCGCCTCGCCTTGGAGGCCCGCTGCGTCTTGGATTGCTTCGCGCAATAAGTCCAGGCCTGCGCCAGTGCGTGCTGATAGGTGAACTTCGAACCCGTCCGACCGGAGTCGAACACTGGGTGATGCGCCCGTTAAATCAATTTTATTTCTGACTCGAATCAATTTGGCGGTGGGCGTCATATCGAGAGAATCGGGTTCGGAATCGTTTTGATCGGCGACATAGACAATTACGTCCGCGCGGGATACGGCCGTGCGTGCGCGGCGTACGCCTTCACGTTCAATTTCGTCAACCGCGACTCGGATCCCGGCGGTGTCGTGAACAGTTAATAACAACCCATCAAAATTAATGTCGACTTGCAATACGTCCCGCGTGGTGCCGGCGAGCGGACTTACAATGGCGCGATCCTCGCCTGCCAACCGGTTCAACAACGTAGACTTGCCCGTATTTGGTTGGCCGACGATGACGACATTGGCGCCGCGCATTAGCAACGCTCCCTGGCGCCCGGAAGCCAGGAGCGCAGCGATCGCATCGCGCACGGTGCAGACCTCGCAGTAAAGCGCATCCGCGCCGGTCGTGGAGATGGCTTCTTCCGCAAAATCGATGGAGGCTTCAATATTTGTTCGAATCGCTATCAGGGCGGCGGATAAATTTCGAATGTGCGTCGAAAATTCGCCCTGGATCGCCGCGTTAGCCGCTGCGAGGGCGCGATCGCTGCTCAACGAAATTAGGTCCGCGACAGCTTCAGCCTGGAGAAGATCAATTTTTCCATTACAGAAAGCGCGTGCCGAGAATTCTCCGGGAGCGGCGGGTGCCGCGCCCGCGGCGTAGACGGCTTCTAAGAGGCGCGTGAGCACAATGAGGCCACCGTGCGCATGAAACTCCGCCATGTCCTCCCCGGTATACGACGCGGGGCCTGGGAAATAGAGCACCAAACCATGATCGATGCGCGAGCCGTCCGCCGCACGAAAGATCTGCAGGGACGCGTAACGCGGCGGCGGTAACTTGCCGCCGATGGTGCGGACAATCGCCGCAGACGCGGGCCCGCTAATTCTTACAACCCCAATCGCCCCTGGACTAGCACCTGTCGCGATAGCCGCGATGGTCGCTTTGAAGCGGATCAAAAGGTGCGACCTGGGTACATGTCAGCACGAGTCAGGCTTTTTCAATAGAACGTGTGATAAACCATTGTTGGGTTATCGACAAGACATTATTCACGAACCAATACAGCACCAAACCGGCCGGGAAGAACGCGAAGAAAATGCCGAAGGCAAAGGGCATGATCTGCATGACCTTGGCTTGGATCGGATCGAGCGGCGCCGGATTTAATTTCGACTGCAACCACATGCTGATGGTCATCAGAAAGGGCAGCACGAAAAAGGGATCTTTCAACGACAGGTCGTGAACCCACAGAATCCACGGCGCCTGGCGCAATTCAACGCTCTCTAAAATGACCCAATAGAGCGAGATGAAAACGGGAATTTGCACGACAATCGGCAGACATCCTCCGAGCGGGTTGATTTTTTCTTCCTTGTAAAGGTCCATCATTGCTTGGTTGAGGCGCGGGCGATCGTCGCGGAAGCGATCGCGAATGGCGAGAAGTCGTGGCTGGACTCGCCGCATCTTGGCCATCGAGCGATAACCGGCAGCGGATAACGGAAAGAACACGGCTTTAACGATGCACGTCAAAAATATGATCGCCCAGCCCCAATTGCCAATGATCGAATGGAGTTTAGACAGGATCCAAAACAGAATTTTTCCAATAAACCATAACAGGCCATAGTCGACCGTGAGCTCGAGACCGGGTGCGACAGTCGGTAGCACCTTTTGCAGTTTCGGTCCGACATACATTCGATTCGACACTGTTAAGGTGCCGCCTGGTTGGACTTCCTGCTGTGGGCCGTAGTAGCCGATGATGTAGCGATCGCCGTTCACGATCGACGAGTAATAGTGATACGCCTTGTCGTTCGGCGGAATGATCGCGGCGGCGAAATAGTGTTCGGAAATGGCCGCCCATCCATTGGTGATATCGACGTCAACAGGCTTTTCTACCAACTCGGAGAATTTGTATTTCGTATAGCGTTGGCTCGGCGATGACACCGCGGCGCCGGTAAAGGTGTTAATCAAATGCCGCGCCGGTTTATCGTTTAGTCGCTGCAATTGTTCGTAATGATGAAAGGTCCAGACACGCGTGGACTTATTATTAATGAGATAGTGAATTTCGATGACATAACTACCGCGGGTAAAGCGATATTCCTTGGTGACCGTGACACCAGCTGTCGATTCCCACGTTAATGGGACGACCAACGAATCGGAAGACGGTGCCAGTGAGAATTGGGCGGCGGTGGCGCTAAAGTGCCCGTAGTGGTCCGGCGTATCACCATCGGCCTTGAGACCACTTTGATGGATAAAGAGCCGGGTCGCACTCATATCGAGCAAAGAGAACGTTGCATCGTCATTGATGCCGTCTGATCGATAGTGTTCCAATGACGCGCGATCCAGCACTGCACCGGTTAAATTGATCTGAACTCTTAGTATGTCAGTGGTAACAGAGATTTCTTTGCCGGGCGTTGGCGTTGAGTGTGCACTAGATTCGGGAGCGAGGTTTGCAGGATCTGCGGGCTTTGAATTTAGACTGGTAGATGGTAGGTCGGCGACGGCTCCGTGTGCCGCGGAGGCTACCGGCGGGCCTGATGGAAGAGAGTAATCGCGCTGCCAGGCCTCCCACATTAGGAATGCAAGAAAGCTCAGTAATAACAGCAGAATTAGTCGAGTTTGTTCAATCATGGGCGCGGGGCTGAGCGGGTTGTGCGCTTTCTCGTGGCTGAGTCCAAAATTTAATTAACGAAACGAATAAGGCCTGGTTAGGGGTCGTACGTGCACTAGGCTTGACGTACACCACGACATCAAGTGGTGCCACCGCTGGTTGAACGTATAGGCGGAAGGATTCGCGAATTATTCTTTTTATACGGTTCCGATCGACAGCGCGCGGGACCATTCGTTTACTAACAGCGATTCCTAATCGCGGCGTAAGCGTCTCCGACGTGCGATACAGAAAGTCGAAATGTCTCGCGCGTAAACGTCGAGCACCATTGAAAATCTGCGAGAAGTCTGCCGCCTCTTTTATGCGATGTGCGGCGGTTAAACGATGTCGGTTAGTCAGAGTGGTGTCAGTCTATGGCGACCCTTGGCGCGGCGTGCCTTGAGGACTAGCCGTCCACCTCGCGTACGCATGCGAGCGCGGAACCCGTGGGTGCGGGCACGTTTTAGTCTGCTAGGTTGAAAGGTACGCTTCATTGATTGTTAGGCCTCAATTTGGAAAACGATCGAGCGGGCGGCGCGAATGGTAGGCGTCGAGCAAGACGATTGTCAATTTAGAAAGGGCAACAAGGCCGGTGGCTAAGGCGATTGGTGCTCGATAGACTTCGAGGGATTAGGCGGGCAATTGGTCGGAAATTTATAGGGGCATGCAGATGGCCGTTTCTTGGGAAAGTTGTCTAAGACAACTAGAGAATGAACTTACGCCCCAACAATTCAACACCTGGGTGAGACCACTGGTGGCGTCCGTGTTGGGTGACGAAGTTACGATTTCTGCGCCTAATCGATTTGTCGCAGATTGGGTTAGGGGGAAATACGAGAAGCGGATCGTCGAACTGATAACGGCCGGTAATCAAGGAAAGGGCGTTACGCTCGAGTTCGTCATTGCTGAAGAAAATGTCCATGGTTCAGAGGAGCTGGCAGACGTAGCCGTTGAGTTGGAGGTGCCGGTGCGAGCCAGCAATCCAAAGACGTTGAAGCGTGACTTCACGTTTGAATCCTTTATCGAGGGTAAGTCGAATCAATTGGCTCGTGCGGCTTCCTATCAAGTCGCAGAAAATCCGGGTAAAGCGTACAACCCGTTGTTTATATGCGGCGGAGTTGGTCTAGGTAAAACCCACCTAATGCAAGCTATTGGTAACCTAATCGTTACCCAACGACCTGCAGCGACGGTTGCCTATGTTCACTCGGAAAAATTCGTCGGCGATATGGTACGAGCGCTCCAACACAATAAGATTGGCGAATTCAAGAAAAAGTATCGAACCGTGGATGCATTGCTCATAGATGATATCCAGTTCTTTGCCGGCAAGGAGCGATCACAGGAGGAGTTTTTCCATACTTTCAATGCGTTACTTGAAAGCCAACAGCAGATCGTATTGACCTGCGATCGGTATCCACGAGAAGTGACCGGCGTAGAGGAACGACTTAAATCCCGTTTCGGATGGGGTTTAACGGTCGCGATTGAACCACCGGAATTGGAGACACGGGTAGCGATATTGATGAGCAAGGCACAACGCTCGGGCGTGGATTTGCCACATGAAGTCGCTTTCTTCGTTGCCAAACGATTTCGTTCGAATATCCGGGAAATTGAAGGTGCTTTACATCGCATGGTAGCTAACGCTCACTTCACCGGGCGCGCTATCACGTTAGAATTCGCGCGTGATGCGCTCAAAGATCTCTTGGCGATCCAAGATAAGCTCATCACCATAGAAAACATTCAGAAAACGGTGGCGGAATACTACAAAATGCGTGTCTCCGATTTGGTTTCAAAGCGCAGGAGTCGTTCCGTCGCGAGACCGCGTCAGGTGGCGATGACGCTTTCTAAGGAGCTTACTAATCATAGCCTTCCGGAGATTGGAGATGCCTTTGGCGGTCGCGATCACACGACGGTAATTCACGCCTGTCGAAAAATAGCAGAGCTACGTCGGTCAGAAATTCGACTACACGAAGATGTAACAAACTTGGAACGTATACTCACGAGCTAGAATAACCCTTGAATAAGCTGTGGAAAAATAACGCATGACGAGTCGACGAGTATGCATTAGTAATTTTTAAGGCTAAGTTATCTACAGGAAATTGGAATTTCCTATTTTCCTAACTTTTTGATAAAAATCATAAATATAAGTTTATCAACATACGAAGCTATTCTTATTAACACTACTGTATTGATCTATGAAAATAAATATTGGTAGAGAAGATCTATTGCCAGCGTTAGTTGCCGTAACTAATGTGGTTGAACGACGGCAATCACTACCGATTCTTAGTAATCTTCTCGTTAATGCGGATAGCACTGGCGTCAGTATCACCGCCACAGATATGGAAGTTGAAGTTGTAGCAAGAGCTAATGCAACAGTGGTTAGGCAGGGTTCGACAACTATTCCAGCACGAAAATGGCTGGATATTTGTAAGTCACTTGACGTGTCTTCTTCGCTAGAAATTGAAGAGAAAGGTGGCAAGGTAAAGGTAGTTTCGAATCGCAGTCGTTTTTCTTTAGCATCCCTACCTGCTAGCGACTATCCGAGTATGCAATTAGGTAAAGACGAAATAAGTATTCAGCTTGATCCTAAAATTTTGCTTGAGCTGATCAGCAACACACAATTTGCGATGGCGCATCAAGATGTGCGGTATTACCTAAATGGATTGCTCTTTGAGTTTTCACCGAATTCGATACGTGCGGTCGCGACAGATGGTCATCGTCTTGCGATGTGTGAACGTAATATAAATACCAAGCAAGATTTGACACGACAAGTTATTGTGCCGAGAAAAGGCATTTCGGAAATTCTACGATTGGTTTCACACACGGAGAAGGAAGTGCATCTGGGCCTTTCTGGGTCGCAAATCCGCTTAACCCTTGATGGGAATTCTGTGGCAGTGAAGTTAGTTGATGGGAAGTTTCCCGACTACGAACGTGTCTTACCTAAAGATATCGGAAAAGTCGTTGTTACAGAACGAGAACTCACCAAATCGGCACTGCATAGGACTTCAATCTTATCGAATGAAAAATTTCGTGGGGTGCGTCTAGTTCTTTCGAAAAGTCTGCTAAAGACTGCCGCACATAATCCGGAGCAAGAGGAAGCAGAGGAAGAGCTCGAAGTCGAATATGACGGAGATGATCTCGAGATAGGCTTTAACGTCTCATATCTTCTCGACGTATTGGGTGTACTCCAATCGCAGAAAGTAAGGTTCGGCTTGTCGGACGCCAATAGTAGCTGCTTGCTACAGGATCCGGATGATGATCGCAGTAAATACGTCATCATGCCGATGCGCTTATAGACAGCCAAATCAAGGATAAAGGTCTTTTCAGAATTAAATGCACTTAGAGCATTTACGTATAGGGAACGTCCGAAAAATAGCGGCGGCGGAGTTTTACCCTAGTCCTGGGCTGAATTTCTTCTTTGGCAAAAATGGAAGTGGCAAAACATC
>JAYUEZ010000349.1:0-11821 GCA_043738965.1 Gammaproteobacteria bacterium | reverse complement strand
AGACCCGGCGCGAGGAGGAGTCATAGCAGCGCTATGGCGACGACGAGCAACGCCGTCTCGTGGTTCGAGAGCAAGCGACCCCACTATATCGTTATGGGAAAGGTTCATTGCGGGACAGCACACTAGCAACGCGTTGTTGTTCGTAGGCGGATTTCCTGCCCGGTATCTTTCCCTTTTTTGCGACGTTGCTAAGAGGCCCAAATAGGGCTTGAAATCATACCGTCTAGTTGGTATCTTACTAATCAATCGGTATAGAAAAGGCGAAAAATGGCAACCCAAGTACAGCACGAATCGAAGACCAAGCTGCTCGATGCGGCGCTGCACGTCATCCGCGCCAAGGGCTACGCAGCGACAACAGTGGACGACATTTGCCACCACGCAAGTGTCACCAAGGGCAGCTTCTTTCATCACTTCAAGAGTAAGGACGAGTTGGCGCTCGCCGCCGCTGCCCATTGGGGAATGATGACGGAAGGCTTCTTTGCCGCAGCCCCCTATCACCAGCTGCAAGACCCGCTGAAACGCCTGCTTGGCTATGTGGATTTTCGCGCCTCCATCATGGGCGGGGAGCTACCGGACTACACCTGTCTGCTCGGCACACTGGTGCAGGAAACCTATGCAACGCATCCCAAAATTCGCGCGGCCTGCGATAAGGGCATGTCCTCACACATTGTCGCATTGGTGCGCGATATCGAGGCGGCCAGACAACGCTACGCACCGGCTGCCACCTGGAGCGCCGAGAGCGTGGGTTACTTCATTCAGTCCGTTCTGCAGGGTGCATTCATCTTTGCGAAGGCAAAGCAAACCGCGGATGTCGCTCACGAGACCTTGGCGCATTTGCGGCGTTATCTGGAAACGCTATTTGCTCAACCTCGAAACACCAAACGAAAGGAAAAATCATGAGTACCCCCATGATACCCAGCACGATTATCCAGCCGTACCTATTTTTCGGTGGCCGCTGCGACGAGGCGCTCGATTTCTACCGTTCTGCGCTGGGTGCGACGATCGACATTGTCATGCGGTTTAAGGACAGCCCAGATCCGCTTCCGCCCGGCATGCTCCAACCGGGCTTTGAAAACAAAGTCATGCACACCTGCTTTCGCGTCGGCAATAACGCAATCATGGCCTCTGACGGATGCAAGGAAGGTTCGAACTTCAGTGGCTTCTCGCTCTCACTCTCCGTCCAGACTGAGGCGGAGGCCAACCGCGTGTTCGCGTTGCTTGCCGAGGGTGGCCAAATTCAGATGCCGCTCTGCAAGACATTCTGGTCACCACGTTTCGGCATGCTCACAGACCGCTTCGGCGTTGCGTGGATGGTGCTTACTTTGCCCCAGGAGCCCTACCGCGGTGAGAGTCTCGCGTAATTGCGGCCGTCACAGAAATCTTGGGAGTTAAATCAATGCTATCCATACCACAGATTATCCAGACCACTGTCCAAAAAGCCGCCGTCATTCGGCTGACCATTCCGCGCAGAGAGATGATGACACTGTTCGGCCTTGCCGTTGGTGAGTTGCTGGCGGCGCTTGCCGCACAAGGGGTGGAGCCCGTCGACGCGGTCTTCGCGCATCACCTAAAAATGTCTCCGGACATCTTCGATTTCGAATTAGGGGTAAAGGTCTCGGCACCGGTCAAGGCTACTGGTCGCGTGAAGCCAGGTCAGCTTCCTGCAGCAAAAGTAGCGCGCGCCCTTTATAGCGGTCCATACGAAGGTCTCCCTTCGGCTTGGGGTGAGTTTGATAAATGGATGCGGACAAACGGACATGAGCAAGCCGAAAACCTATGGGAGTTGTATTCGGTCGGTCCTCAATCGACCCCGGATCCCGCGAACTGGCGCACGGAACTCAACCGACCACTTACAAACTGAAGCTCCTCTTGCGCATTCATCAATGCTGGTTCCGCCGAACCACCAAACGAAGGAGAAAACCATGACCACTAAAATCTTTGTCAATTTTCCAGTGACGGATTTGAATAAGTCGATGGCGTTTTTCAAGTCTCTCGGTTGGACATTCAATCTGCAGTTCACCGACGATTGCGCAACGTCGCATCGTAAATAATCGCCCTAGAAACGAATGCCGGTTGATCGAGGCCATCGGTATATTCGAGAACTCGCTCTGCAAATCGGATCAGGGCGTCGAGATAAAACCGCTAGGCCCGTTCGTGTTCACTGCGTGCACCGCGTTGTCGACAAAGTTGGTGACGTAGAGGCGGTCGTCGGAATCAAACGCCAGGTTGTCGGCGAGCACGGCAACGTGCCGTCAGGATGGCGAATGTAGACCTCGCCGGCCAGGATCGATGTCCATACGAAGCTGCCATCGCGACCGAACTTGAGGTCGTCAGCAATGCGCCGTTGCTCTATGCTCCCGGGCGCCGACCGGTAGCCAAAAAGGTGGGTCAGACGAATGTCTCAGACAGTGCAGTTCGGGGACGCGCGTGCCACAGAACTCCACTTTGTCGGTGGCAAGGGTGCGAGCCTCGCGCGGCTGGCTCAGGCCAATTTTCCGGTTCCACCCGGTTTCACGATCACGACTGAAGCCTACGCTGCGTTCATTCGCGAGAATGCCTTGACCGAGAAGATCGCGCCGATCGTCAACGGCCTGAACTACGACTCCTTCGAAGACCTCGAGCGGCGCACCGAGGAGATTCGGGCGCTGGTGGTGAACGCAACGTTCCCCGCAGATCTGCACGCAGACATCGAACAGCGGTACCGAGCACTGGGCGATGACTCCCTAGTCGCGGTGAGATCCTCCGCGACCGCCGAAGATCTGCCGGACGCCTCCTTCGCGGGCCAGCACGACACTTACCTCGACGTGAAGACCCTCGATGGGATCGTGGACGCGACCAAGCGGTGTTGGGCCTCGCTGTGGACGGCACGAGCGACGTCGTACCGCCATACCCAGCGCATCGAGCACCTGGACGTCGGCGTGGCAGTCGTCATTCAGCAGATGGTCGACGCCGACGTGGCGGGCGTCCTGTTCACCGCAAATCCGATCACGACAGTGACCGACGAGGCGGTGATCGACGCAAGCTGGGGTCTCGGCGAAGCGATCGTCGCGGCCCTCGTGACGCCGGACTCTAACATCGTCAATCTCCCGAACCTCCGCGTAAAGGAAAAAACGCTTGGCTCGAAGACGGTGAAGATCGTCCGCAATCCGGAAACTGGCGTGGGGACGGTCGAAGTCGCGGTGCCAGAAGCGGATCGCGGCCGCTTCTGCCTGACCGATCGCGAGGCGTTGGAGCTGGCCGAGCTCGGCCTCCGCGTGATGGCGTTCTACGGCGGGTTCCCGCAGGACCTCGAGTTTGCGATCGCCGACGGAAAGATTCACCTGCTGCAGTCGCGACCAGTCACGGGCGTCGAGTTCACGTGGGACGAAGACCTCGACTACTGGCACATCCTCCCCGAGGACGAGGACGTGACCTTGAGTCGCAGCATGTCCGACGAAGTGTGGCATGGCGCGATCACACCGCTCTTCTATACCACCCGCGGAAAGATGCTGCACGACGCGCATGCCGCCACCCACAAGATGTGGGGGCTCAAATCGCAGAATTATCGCTACTACAAGGCGTGGAAGGCCGGCGCCTACTACAACACGAAGGTGGAGGTCTCCGACGTGACGTACATGTGTCCGCCGCCCATGCGGCACATGGTGCTGCAGCACATCGCGACACAAGATCGGCAGGGCGTTCTCGATGCCCCCTTCAGCTATCTAGGGTTAGCCAGACGAATCTACCGCAACGGAAAGCTGTTCCCCCAATACGGGATGTACGGCTGGATCAAGATGCTGAAGAACTACGTCTACGAGCGCATCGAAGAGGCGCGCGGCCTTTCCGACGAAGCGTTGCGCAAGCTGTCTGATGCAGACCTCATTCGTTACACGATCGATCGCGTCGGGTTCGAGCACCAGTACATCACCGACGTGTGGAACGGGTTCTTCTTCAACATGCGGCTGATGATGCTCACGCTCGCCTACATGGTCCAGAAGTGGTACGACGGCGACAACGACATGGCGGGCACCGATCTGATCACCGGGACTGAAAGACGGAGTGCCACCGTCATCGAGAACGGCACGCTGTGGGGGCTCTCGAAAGAGATCCGCGGCTCGCAGACGCTGATGAAGGATTTCAGCGAAAACAAGGACGGTGATTTCCTTCGCGCACTCGAAAAGCACGAGGGAGGGCGAGCGTGGCTCCGGAAGTACCAGGCGTTCCTGGACAAGAGCGGGCACCGCGGACATGCCGACCGGGACTTCTACTTCAAGCGGCGGATTGAGGATCCTTCCCTCGACTATCGCGCCTTCCAATCGTTCCTCACGGTCGACGAATCGCACGATCCCGAGCACCTCGAAGCGCAGAGCAACCGGCGCCGCGAAACGGCACATGCGGATGTGCTCGCCAACATCCGGCGCAAACCGTTCGGTTTCCTGAAGGCCTGGGCATTCGGGCACGTCTACCGTTACGTCCAGACGATGCTGTGGCTGCGCGATGACCACCGGGACTACGTAGACATTGCGACGTTCACGTACAAACGGTGCTTCCTCGAGATTAACCGGCGGCTGATGGCGCGCGGCGTGTTCGCAACCGACCGGGACTTCTGGTTCTTGACGGACAGGGACGTCTACCAGCTTTTGGAGGGCGCGCAATTGACGCCGCTCATGAAGGCCAAGATCAAAGCACGCATGGAAGCTTTCGATCGCGCGGATCGGCGGGAGGCGAACCCGCCGATGTACATGAAGAACAACTTAGCCGTCTCGTTCGACGAGGACACCGGCGACGGCTTGCACGGCGTCGGCATCAGCAAGGGAGTCGTGACGGGACCTGCGCGCATCCTGAAGGAGCTGAAGGAGATCGGGCGCGTGCAGCACGGCGACATCATGGTGGTGTTCGCGACCGATCCGGGGTGGACACCGGTCTTCCTCGTCATCAGCGGCCTCGTGATCGAGACCGGCGGACTGCTGTCGCACGGCGCATCCATCTCGCGCGAGTATGGCATTCCTGCCGTCCAGCTCCCGGGCGCGATGCAGCGCATTCCGGATGGCGCCGTCATCACGATCAACGGCACCTCGGGCGCCATCCAGATTGACGATGGCGCAGTGGTGTCTGAGGCGCACCCGGAGGCGACAACCGAACGCGGGATCGACACGGGCGATGTCGTATTCGAGTAGCAATCGCGCAAATTTAACCCCGCCTTGATGGCACAGTAATTTTGAGATCGCTTGATTGGAGCCTTTATAAACCTCATTTGAAAAGGAGAGCGCAATGGCAATTTCTACCGACGTTTACACACTCGAATGGTTGCGACATCACACCTCCGATGAACTCGTCGAACTCTGGCGCACACTCGAGGCGCCGACCTTGGAAGAAATGTACGGCGAGTATCAGGGACACATGATTTATCCACTGTCTATCGTCCACGCCAAGATCCGCAAGGTGGAAGGACCTGGCGAGTGGTTTGGAAAGGCCTTTGCGCCGATTCCACACGGCCGATTTCCGGGCCAGGGTTACAACCTGTGGTTCCAGCCGGGGGGATTGGTCCGCACCATGCGGTTCGCGGGCGAGGTGGGTAAATCACTGATTGATGGTAAGCCTGCTTTGATGGGTTACTACAGCGAGTTCATGAGCCACAACAATGACAACGGCATGACCAACGAAGTGCGCAAACTCAAAGACGGTCTCTTCGTCGGCATCATCAGCACGGGCAAAGACCATGCGTATTGGGGATCCGTCGATCCCAAAACCGGTCGCGGCAAGCCGCATGCTTGGATCATGCGTGGACCGATCGATAAGTGGAAGGGAGTCGACGATCTGCAGATCGATTCTCCGGTCGAGCGCTAACAGGCTGGTGAAAATCTACTGCGCTCGTCATATTGCGCCCCGGCGGTGCTCGGAATCCTCACGTATTTCCGCATACGTTGTGGTTCCTCCGCTCCGGCGGGACGCAATCTGCCTTCGCTCGCGACGTTTTTCACCGGCCTGCTAGCGCACTCACATCGAATGGCGCACGGGCTGACTCGCGATCGCGCCGCGAGTCAGCGCTCTCAACTGCGAAATCCGGGCGGCAGAGGGTTGTCCATTACCCACTGCGTACCGTCGAACAGCACGTGCGCGGGCCGCTCGCCGATCTGGCTCAGATGATGGACGATTGAGCCGGCAGACGCGTCCCACCATAGTAGTGTGGCCGCAGGGGGCTCCATCACCACGGCAAGATACGGATCGGATCGCAAATCGAGCGCCGCTTGCTGCGCAGTCGATGGACAGACTGAGGCGATCGTCCCACCGAAACTCGTGACGATCGGGCGATGAATATGGCCGGCGACTAGCTGTCGCACCTGCGGGTTGGATCTCACCAACGTTGCCAATGCATCCGCACCGTCGAATCCCATCGCATCCATCACAGTAAGGCCGGTACGGAACGGCGGGTGATGCATAAAGATCACCGTTGGACGTTCACGCGCCTCAGTGAGACGCTCCGCCAACCACTGCAGGCGCGTGTCGCACAGTCGGCCGCCATGTTCGCCCGGAATCAGTGTGTCGAGAGCGATGAGCCGCACCGGCCAGTCTTCTAGCGTGTACTGCAGAAAGCCTTCGCGCGGCAAATAGCCACCATTACCGAATGCGCGGCGCATCGCTTCCCGCTCATCGTGATTGCCGGGAATGACATACAACGGCGCCTTCAGCGCGGACAATATTTCGCGCAAGCGGCCATATTCGTCCGGCGATCCCGCATCCACCGTGTCGCCGGTCAGCAATACCACGTCAATCTGCGGTGTGAGTGCGTTTAGGTGGCGGACCGCACGTTCTAGATTACCGGCGGTGTCGTAGTTCCGGTCGAGCAAGCCGCCCGGCATTTGCACATGCGTGTCTGTTATCTGCGCGATCAGCATCGTGTGCTCTGGTGTCTCAACATCTATTGCACATGTCCCAGGATATCGGTGGCCAGGCTAGCAGCTTTCGTTGTCGCTCAACCAGCGTGGCCTGCCCGCTTTCTTCCAACCATCTCAAACTTCGGTGATGGCCTCCGGGCGGATTGTTGAACTCGCTCGCTTGAATTGCGCCGGCGTCAGGTAGCCGAGGCTCGGGTGCGGTCGGGTCTCGCTATAGTCTCGCCGCCAGCCTTCGATCACAATCTTGGAATCGTTCCGAAACGCGAAACCATTCGAGACTCAGGCGCTCATCGCGGAATCTTCCGAGTATAGGCCAAATAACCGGCCTTTTCGGCGGAATCGCGACTCATCGTTGTTTAAAACGAGGGTCGTCAACAGGAATGATCGCGTTGAATGACGGCCACCTACCCCGGAATTTCACTGGACGCGCGCTAAGGGTATTCTCTCCCAGGAAACTTCGATCGCTTAGACCGTTAGCCGCAAGTGGCGCCTGCCTCGACTAGCGTGCGAGAGGAAGTCCATTAACGTCCAATCGATCTGGAATCGATATTTGGATTTGTAGATGGCGTTTCCGTGGTGAATAATTCATCCATCAGCGCCGGGAAGCCGTGTGCGACAACGAGCGCGATTTTTTTGCAAAGCAGCCCGCGTGACAACACCCAACGTTGGCGTGCGGATTGTGCGATCCGAAGGGTCCCTCGTTACTGCCGCTTCGCGGGTAGTGACGAGGGACGAAAACTGTGGCGGCGCAACGATTGTTAGCGTTTTTTGGACGTGACGGCCAAGTGACGCGTTCCCAAACCGCAGCAACCGAACCGAATTTAACCGTGGCCACGACGGTATCGTGGCAAACAAGCAAGCATCGGTCTGAAAGCTTGCGACCCGTGAAAGCGGTTGACCGAACAAGGGCGGAACACCCGGCGAGCGATCGCCAGCAACGTTCCTCAGTGGTAAACAATCCCCCGCGTATCGCGGAAATTAGAAGGAGGTGAGGTAAACCCAAGAGAAGAAGTGGTAACGGTCCATTGGAAAGATCCCCCCCAGGGAATCGCCGATGCATCCCCAACAACTGACAATTCAGGCTAGGGGCGTTGCCCCCAGGGACTCTTGCCGCGCAAGCGGTTCTCAGACGATTGACTCGTTGGGAAAGTCAGAAGCACTTACCGAACACGATTGCACCGTAAAACAGCCTGACCACTTCGAATCGAACGAATGGACCTATCAAGCCCGGATTAATCGGCGTTGAGACCAAGGTGTGACTTTAGTTCCGAAAGTGAACCACCGCAGACGTAGATTCAGTCGTCCCTTTTACTTCACACTCTACTTCACATACGGGGGAGTTTGGGTTTACATTGCACCCTGTGAGAGCCGCCATCGATCCAATTGTCGTTCCGCTCCCCGCGGAGGTACCCCTTAGGGACGCGCCGCTTGTCCGCGTAATCGCTCAGCTCCGTTTCCCGGCAATATTGGCGATCGAACAGCGAGATTTCGTCGCTCCCTTTCAGGAGGCAATTCGGAGAACGTACTCCGTTCTCCGCCAAGAGCAAACGCAGGAAATTGCGCTGGGTCCAAGCGGCGTCGCCACAGCGAAACTGCAGGTCGCATGGCGTTTCAGCGACGCAGAGGGACACTGGCGCGTCTCGCTTACGCCCGAATTCTTGGCGCTCGAGACCACGAAATATAAGTCCCGATTCGACTTCGTCGATCGGCTTAAGTCGCTCGCCGAAGCGCTCGAGAAACACGTAGAACCAAGCCAGCTGGATCGCCTCGGCGTGCGTTATATCGATCGCATTACTGGCGACGCAGTTGACGACATCGTTAAGCTGGTTCATCCCGAGGTTCGTGGCATAACCGGGACGATCGCCGCGACTCACGCCGTGCATGCCCTTTCCGAGTCCATGTTCGAGCTGCCGGACGCGCGAGTGCTGGCGCGCTGGGGTCGGCTTCCTCCTGGGGCGACTGTCGATCCTGCCGCCATCGAGCCTGTGGAGGAAAAGAGCTGGATCCTCGACCTCGACATGTTTAGCGCAGCCTCAATGCCCTTCACCGTCGACCCGGTGGTTGATGAAGTACGGCGGTACGCGGAGCGCATCTATGCAATATTTCGGTGGGCCGTGACCGACGATTTCCTTGTACGGTACGGAGGCAAGCCGTGAGTAATCTGGCGGAGCGCCCCACGTTCAATGCGACCTCGGCTGGCGGAGCAATGCTTCCGCGCCAGATTCGCGAGCCAATGATTGCCGGGCTCCTCTTTGCGGGCCTCGGGACATCGGCCGCGACGGCACCAAACGCGGATTTAATCTTGCAGCGCATCGCGCATCAAACGACGACTGGAATCTCGGTTTCCGTGGCTAAGCCAGCGGGCGACGCAATCAGCGAATTGCGACGACTCAGTGGTTTGACGTGGGATCAGCTCGGACGCTTGTTCAACGTCAGTCGCCGAGCACTTCATTTCTGGGTGAGCGGCAGGCCAATGACGCCCAGCAATGAGGAGAACCTCCAACGCCTACTTGCCTTGGTGCGGAAGATCGATCGCGGCTCCGCGAGCGCCAATCGGGCGATATTGCTCGGTGTCCGTGAGGACGGAAGCCTACCATTCGACTTAATGGCAGCTGGAGACTACGACCGCGCGTTCACACTGCTTGGCCCCGGTGACGCACGCCGAATGTTGCCAACGACACGCTCATCAGAGCGGCGTGCGGCGCGCGCACCGCTCCCACCGGAAGCGCTTGTCGGCGCGCTTCAGGACCGCATTCATCGCGACGGCGGGGCGGTTCGTGCAGTGAAGAGTGTGAGGGTTCGGAGTGTCGACGGAGAGTAAGGCGGACCGGCGAGCCAGATCAGTCGACAACTCTCTTGCCGAGTGGCGGCAAGGAGATTGTGCCCTCGGGGAACATTGGTTTGCGCACCGCTTAGACAAGTCGTTCACTTTGACCGCTGCCGGCGGGGCTGCTGCCGCGGCAGGCGCAGATCTCGCCGAACAAAACGTGCCTGGATTTGTCGTGGTGACGCAGACCTGCGATATAGTTCGTGCGTGCACCGAACGCCACTTCGTCGAAGTCTGCCCGCTAGTGGAGGTCAATGATGACCAACTCGCCGAGATTGAGCGGGGACAGCGTCCTGCATACGCGTTTGTCCCCAGACTTTCGACCAACAAACTTGTTGCCGATCTTGATCGCGCAATGACGGTCGAGAAACCGGTCGTAGCCACATGGACGCGAACGCCGGGATGGAGCACCGACGCCGAGGCCCGAACCTTTGCTTTAGCACTCTCCCGTAAGCGCATCCGCTTTGCTTTCCCGGATGACTTCATACTGTTTGCCAGAAAGCTACAGAAACGATTGACGGACAAGCACGAGAAAAACACCGACGAGGGTCGTGGTCTTCGTGCGCTTCGCGAAATCCGCGTGTACGCCTCGCCCTCGTGGGAGTCTCCGCAAGTTGAGATTTTCTTCTCGTTCGTTCGCAACGAACTTGACACGGATTTCGAAGGTAACAACTGGGGAGACCTGCTTTGTAAATGGCTCGAACTGGTTCCACTTGCCTCGCGGTTCAAGGCCGTAAATGGACAAGTAATTATGCTGCAGGACATCACAGCCGCAGATTACGTCGACAGTGACCCGCTAGATCTCGATCACCTGTCTAAGGGTTCGCACTGATGAGCACGTTGTCCGCGGACACCTCGAGTCGTCGGCACGCCGGTTTGGTATAGACCGCTGCTCGCGCGTGCGCGGACGATTGCGCTGGACTGCAGCGGACCGTTTTCGACTCGACGATTATTCTGTGCTGTGCTGCAGCGAGCGGGAACAATCGACCCGATGCTGACCCACGCGCGATAGTTTCAATTTTACCGATAGCAGTCACTTAATCCGGCGCGCGCTGGCGAGCCGCCGAACGATCGTTGAACCTGCAGCCACAAGAAGTACAAGCATTGTCAGAAGCGCGAACAAGTGGGGCACATAGTAGAAACCAGGCATATCGGTGTCACAAGTAAGGAAACTTAGAACGAGCAAAGCAGCGCCCAGGCTAAGCGCCGCAGTAAGACGCAACCACGAAGTACGAAAGGCTGGCGGGCGCAGGATGTAGTAGAAGCTTGTCACCAGAAATGCCAGCAAGATTGATACACAAATAACACCCTTCCAAGGATATGGGGTTAATTCAGGATGGGGGACAAAACCAGGAGCTGTTCCGCCAATGACAGCCAGCACTGCAAAAACAAGCCAGTACAGCGCAAAACCGATGTGATACCGCGATATGTTATTTTCCATGAAATGTTTAAGTGTCGATACGCTGCGTTGAATAGCGCGGAACGTTTATTCGAGCGGCTGACTAGTCGTCTGTCCGCGACAACTGTTGGCACTTTAGTCCTTCAGTTATTTCACACGCCAAAATTACTTTCGTTGGCGCTGGAAGCCCGAGTGTAAAACCCGTGACTAACTCTTGCTCCTTGCGCCTTACCTTAATTGTCCATTGATCAAAAAAATCGCCGTAAATTGGAAGCATCACAGCGAACTTCATTTTTTTTGGAAAATGAAACTGACCTTGTTTATCGGTATTCGTGCTATCGAAACTATTGCAGGTTTCTCGCGCATTTGCTTGCCTACAATACATTACTACGGCGCCAGTCACCGGGAGGCCATTCTCGGACACGGTTCCGATCAATTCGGGCATCCCAATTTCTTCGTGTGGGAGGGGCACGCATGCCATTAGTTCCAAGACAACGATTAAAGCGGTTAATTTCGCGACAGCGTACATAAGCTTTGCCTATAGACGATTACTAGCTAGTAGCAGCGTCAGCAATTTTACTGATCAGGTGACCGCAATGTAGAGTCGTCAGCGACGTCTTGTGGCCGGTCAAAGACGCCTACCGCGCCGCAATGAAATACGGCCATCGGCCCAGCAGATGCAGAAAAAGTACGTGCCCCAGAGTCAATCCCGGCATTCGC
>JAYUEZ010000348.1:0-4456 GCA_043738965.1 Gammaproteobacteria bacterium | reverse complement strand
GAGCATCTGCGCATAACGCTCGCGCAAGCACGTGTCCAAGCTATTCCCCTTCGTGATCGTAGGGCGCGGAACAGCTGGATGAAAGATGCCGCCGGTCGATGCCATGGGCGTCTCCTCTGCGCTAAGGTGGTGGGGCTAATGTCGGTGGTAACGATTACACACGCGGTTTCTCGGTTTTAGCGTCGATCAATAAGTATTAGACGACATTCGAAGGCTACGCCAGTGGCGCGCGTTCGCCCCTGATCAAGATCAAAGAAGGCCGGTGCGCCGTACGGAGTGCGGCCACCTATGAGAAGCATCAATAGCGACTAAATAACGGCGCGGAAATACCGTCATCCGAAGTGAGCCAGATTTTATTGGAAGCCATCTCACAAGCATTTTTGAGATGGCTTCTAGTCAGTGAGCATGACCGCGTCGCCGCTGCGCACGCGGCCTGGCACTTTGAGATGCGCGCCAACGCCGAGGTTTTGCGCGCCCTCGCGGACGATGGTGCGCAACACGGTTTTGTCGAAGGGCAGGTCGGCTTGTGGTCGTGTAGTCATTCCACAGCGCGGCGTCGGTGCGGCGATTTCGAGCTCAGCTTCGCCGATCACCAGGCGGCGTCGCAGCCAGTTTTGTTCGACCAGCCCATCCACGCCGGGAACGGTTTCGATGAAGAGGTTGGGTCGGAAGCGACGAATATCCCAGCGCGCCGCGGGATTCTTGGCGCGCATGGCCGCCAGCGACGCGGTGGTGATGATATGCAAGGCTTCGTTGTCGAAAAAAGTTCCCGGCACCGCGACATAGTCGACGAGTACTTCTGGAAACTGCGCGAAGTCCGGTTCGGGTTCGCCGGGTTCACGCGCGAATGCTTCGCTAATTTCGCGGGCCCATTGCGCGGGATCCGGCTTATAGCGTTTATAAAATTCGCGATTGCTCGCCGGTTGCAGCGGCCACAAGGTCGCGGGTGTCCCACACAGGGTGGAGAGTTTCGCGGGCAGGCTAGGATCATCGGAATCCAGGGTGGTGCCGTCCGGGAAAGTAATTTCAACCGGTGCGACATCCCCAGACTCGGGTTCGCGGCGATAGCGTGCACTGCATAACATCAGTTGGGGATACTTTTTGCCCCATTGCACTTCTTGGCGATTCTCATCGCGCATCGCCCAGCAGCGATCGCCCGCGACACCGCGTTCCGTCAACCAGCAATCTGTAAGCAGCGTTCCTTGCATGGACTTCACGGGGTAGCGCCACAGTTCTTTGACGTGTCCGACGAGGGTCATACGAAATCCTTAGGGGTTGCGGTCGTTTTAAGTGTCGTTAGGTGGGTCTCATCACTTTTTTTTTGCGGCGTGCGGTGCACTTTAGCCTTCAGCGGATCGCCAACACGTTGCGCCGCGCTTAACACTTTGTCTTGTAAGCGCTGTTTATAGTCTTTCAATTGCCGTGCTAGTCGCGCGTCGTGCAAGGCCAGAATTTGCACTGCCAGCAAGGCCGCATTCGCGGCATTATCGATGGCAACGGTCGCGACCGGTACGCCGGTTGGCATTTGAACAATCGACACCAGCGCATCGAGCCCATTGAGCGCCGTCACCGCCACCGGCACGCCGATCACCGGCAGGGTGGTCAACGCGGCCGTCATGCCGGGCAGATGCGCCGCGCCGCCGGCGCCGGCGATGATCACCTGCAAGCCGCGGCTCGCGGCGGTGGTCGCATATTCCACCATGCGCTGGGGCGTGCGGTGCGCGGAGACAATCGTCAGTTCGTAGGGCAACTTAAACTCGGTCAACATATCAGCCGCGGCTTGCATCACTTTAAGATCGGAGTCGCTACCCATGATGATGCCGACCAGCGGCGCGTTACGGGTCATGGTGTTGATCCCATTACTTTGACGACTTGTTTTAAGGACCGGGCGGTAGACAGTGCATGCTCGAGTGTCGCGCCAGTAACCGTCACATGGCCCATTTTTCGAAACGGCTTGACGCTGTGTTTGCCATACAAATGCACAACCGCGCCCGGCGTTCGCGCGGCGACTTCGAGTCCGGCAAAGCGTGGACTGCCGAAGGCACTGGGTTCGCCTAACAGATTAAAGCTCGCGGCCGGCCGCACCAACGCGACGGGTCCCAGCGGCATGTTAGTGACCGCGCGCAGATGCTGCTCGAACTGCGAGGTCGCGCAGGCTTCGATGGTGTAATGACCTGAGTTATGCGGCCGCGGCGAAATTTCGTTGACTAACACCTGGCCGTTGGTCGTTAAAAAAAACTCGATACCGAAGATGCCAACGCCGTCGAGCTTATTGACGATACGTTCGGCGAGCGCACGACAAGTGTTGATAACGGATTCCGGTACGCACGCGGGGGCTTGAATGGTGTCGAGGATATTGGCGCGCTGATCAAATTCAGCCTCGACCACGGGATATAGCGCAACGTCGCCGCGCCAATTGCGCGCGACCATGATCGCAAGTTCTTTCGCGATTGCCACCCGCGCTTCGACCAAACACGGCGCGTTCAATAGCTCGGCCACATCGGCGATCTGCTTCACCACTTTGACGCCACGGCCGTCATAGCCATGGCGCCGCGCCTTGACGACGCAGGGCAAGCCAAAGGCTTCAAGGTCCGCGATGGTACCGGTAAGCGCGCGAAACGGGCTGGTCGGTAGATCGTGGCGCGCCAAGAATTCCTTTTGCAGTAATTTATCTTGGATGATCCCAAGCACCGCAGCGTTCGGCGCGACAACCCGACCCATGTGCTCCAAGGCGGCGAGGCCCGCCGCGCTCACGGCTTCGATGTCGAGCGTGATGACGTCGGTGCGCGCGGCCAGTTCAGCAAGTTTGTCCGCATCGTCGAAGGCGCCGACAATTTGTTCGGCGAATTCGCGGGCCGGGCAGTCGGGCGTGGGGTCGAGCACGACAATCGTGAGGCCAATGTTGCGCGCGGCTTCCGCCATCATGCGCGCCAGCTGTCCACCGCCAACGATTCCTACCCGCCGGTGATGGACGGTGGGTACCGCTGAATTTGCAGCGGTCGCGGACAGAGATGCGTTAATAACCATGAACTCCTTACGCTTCGCCGAGCGCGGTAGCCCCGCGCGGCTGCATAGGATAAGACTTCTGATCGGCTAAGCAATACCACACCGACGCTAACACTGGCCGACCGGACCCAGCAAGCACGTGCAAAAAGCCGCGCTGCAACGTCGCTTGGGGAGTAGCCACGATGGATGTCCCATGCTTCAATTGGGCCACGGCGCCGCTCATTAAAATTAAAATCGGAGTCCCGCATGAAATTAGAACCCTTGATGAATTACGACGCCGTCCTGAAACCGCCGTGTATGGTCGGGGCGGGGCCGTATGGCACGCGGGCCATCGTGGAAGTCACCGGCGGTACTTTTGAAGGGCCACGTCTCAAAGGCAAACTGCTGACGGGGGGTGGGGATTGGTTGTTGATCGATGCCGCGGGCATCGGCCATCTCGATGTCCGCGCCACGCTCGAAACCCATGACGGCGCGTTGATCTACCTGCAGTACTTTGGCCGGATCGAGGTCACCGAGGCGGTTAACAACGCGCTGCAGGGCCAGGGTCAAACCGAATTCGGCGAGTCACACTTTTTCACTCAACCGCGTTTTGAAACCGGCGATGCGCGCTATCAATGGCTGAATCGCGTGGTGGCCGTGGCGCGGGGCCGCGTGCGGCCGAATCGCGTTGAGTATCAAGTCATGCAATGCGTTAATGCTTAGAGCGCGCTCGGCATCGAAACGAGGAGAGCAGACCATGATCGTAAAGACACCAACCCTCGATGAGTTGGGTTATATCGCGGCTGATTTTGGCTTTGATTTCAGCGCCGCCGATCTGCAGTCGTTGCAATCGCTGATGCAAGGCACCTTGGCTTCGCATCAACGCTTGCAGGAATTGGTGGAACCAACGCTGCCGGTTAAATATCCGCGGGTCCCGGGCTATAAACCGGACGCCGCCGAAGATCCGCTCAATGCGTGGGCGCACAAGTGCAGCATCAAGGGTGCGAAGCGTGGCCCGTTGAGTGGCAAGCGGATCGCGATTAAAGACAATATCTGCGTCGCCGGGTTACCGATGATGAATGGGACCTCGGTGTTGGAGTCTTATGTCCCAGATATCGATGCCACGCTGGTCACGCGGATTCTTGATGCCGGCGGTGAAATCGTGGGCAAGGCCGATTGTGAAAGCCTGTGTTTTTCCGGCGGTAGCCATACCAGCGACAACGGCCCCACGCGTAATCCTTTCGATCGCACACGGACCACGGGCGGCTCCTCGGCCGGTAGCGCGGCGTTGGTCGCGGCCGGTGAAGTGGACATGGCGATCGGCGGGGATCAGGGCGGTTCGATACGAATTCCGAGCGCTTGGTGCGGCACGTTTGGCTTAAAGCCGACGCACGGCTTGGTCCCCTACACCGGCGCCTTCCCGATTGAAGCAACGCTCGATCACCTCGGACCGATCGCGCTCACCACGGCA
>JAYUEZ010000347.1:0-4459 GCA_043738965.1 Gammaproteobacteria bacterium | reverse complement strand
GGTTTTCCCGGTTCCGGGCGGCCCGATCAACAGCACGTTATGACCGCCGGCCGCGGCGATCTCTAGGCCACGTTTGGCGTGTACTTGACCGCGTACTTCTTGGAGGTCGGCACCTCCATACGGCCTCAGCGCGGCGCTGAAGTTTTCGTGGGGCGTCGGCGTGAGTGGTTGAGTGTGATCAAGGTGGGCGCAAACCTCGCGTAGGTTACGCGCGCCATACACAGGCAATTTGGCGCACAAGGTCGCCTCGGCAACATCTTCTGGCGCGCACAGGAGATTCCGCGTCGCGTCACGCGCCGCAATTGCAGCCGGTAGCAATCCACGGACAGCACGCAACTCGCCGGTTAGGGCGAGTTCGGCGGAGCATTCGTAATGATCAAGCGCTTCGGTTGGAATTTGTCCGGAGGCAGCGAGAATGCTGAGCGCGATCGCGAGATCGTAACGCGTGCCGCCTTTAGGGATATCCGCGGGTGCGAGATTGATCGTCATTCTGCGCTGCGGGAACTCGAACCCGGCGTTCAAAATGGCCGAGCGCACGCGTTCCTTACTTTCGCGCACGGCCGTTTCTGGCAGGCCTACCATCCCCACGGAGGGAAGTCCCGGCGTTAGATGCGTTTCAACGATAACGAGCGGCGCACGCAGCCCAAGTTGAGCGCGCGTGTAGGCAACGGCAAGTGACATAGTTTCGCTTCCCTGCGGTTTTTTTACCGTCAGCTTCCTGCCGGCGGTCAGGCGGTTTAATCCAATCAGCCTAGCTATTTAGTTTCGCTTCTCAAGCTCCGCAATTAGTATCTCAAGGCGGTCAAGCTTTTCACGAGTACGCGCGAGTAACGCCGTTTGGGCGTCGAATTCTTCACGGGTAACCAAGTTAAGACGCGCCAACCCAGCCTCCAATAGTGCGCGTGAATTGCTGCGTAAGTCCGCGCCAAGTTGTGCAGGTTCGCTTGGTAGTAGCTTGCGCAATCGTTCGGCGACGTCTTTTACTTCCATGACTAGATTAGAAGCTCCTTAACGCATCCTGTCCAGATCGCACGAATGTTGTGCTTGCGGAGCATCAGATGCGTTAGTCTGGGGCAATATCGCGGGATCGTGCCTGCTGGTGGCTGCCCGAATCGCTGTAGCAGTTCGCGCCACATCGCGATTATGGTGGAAAACCTGGGCCTGGCATACATGCTGCAAGTATATGGCCTACGTGTTGTGCGTCCCCAAGCAATCCGAATGTTTCGGTGCGGGAATGAAAGAACTGAACCGGGAGTCAAGTAATGAAATTAGTTACCGCGATCATTAAACCTTTTAAATTAGACGACGCACGCGAAGCGCTGTCCGAAATCGGCGTGCAAGGTCTTACGGTTACTGAAGTTAAGGGATTTGGGCGCCAGAAAGGGCATACAGAACTTTATCGTGGCGCCGAGTACGTCGTTGATTTTCTACCAAAATCGAAGCTCGAAGTCGCGGTGGCAGATGACAAAGTAGACGAAGTCATCGAAGCCATCGCCAAGGCCACGAATACCGGCAAAATCGGTGATGGAAAAATATTTGTCACCGAACTCATTAATGTCATGCGCATACGGACCGGGGAAACCGGCACCGACGCGCTATAAACTAACCTCTCGAAGCATTGCCTACTGTCAATGGGGGGAGACAACTTGAGGGCGTATGTAATGCGTCCTCAAGGCCGCACGCGTTCACTAGTTCGCATGAAAGCGAACTGAGTCCTGCCGTATTTCGTTCCAAATTAATGCGGGCCAAAGGCCAATTGCACTAGTTTGATCCAATCGTATTTTGGGCGAACAGCCCATTTCTAACGCTACCCGCGCGAATTCGCGAACTTTCTACGTGGCATAAATCATGCAGCCCCAAATTGGGGCATTTCGCGTTCCGATCGTCCGAAATCGGTGCGAAGTGCACGGGAACCGTGCTTTATATCTTGCGAGCAAAGGACGTTTGTGTTCCACGACGCCGGAACTGAACTCCGCGTGCCGAAAGCGCAGATTCGGAGCGATTGGAATCATACATTTTGCGCGTACTAATGTTGCGCTCGGTTTTCGAAAGTCAGCCTTAAATTACAATCCAGTGGGGGAGCATCATGTGGCGAAATACGACGCGCGCTGTATTAATTGGCGTCTTGAGCTCAGGCATAACAAGTAGCGCAGCCGCAGCTACCGCGCAGCTCGATAGCGGTGACACGGCATGGCTACTGATTTCGACGGCGTTGGTTTTGTTTATGACGCTGCCGGGTCTCGCGTTTTTTTATGGCGGTCTTGTACGTAGTAAAAATGCGCTCTCGATATTGATGCAGTGTTTCGCGATTGCCTGCGTCATGTCGATCCTCTGGTTCATCTGCGGCTATGGGTTGGCGTTCGGCGATGGTGGGTCCTGGCAAGCGTTTTTTGGCGCCGGTCACTGGTTCTTGCTTGATGTTACCCGCGAAAGCCTCACCGGCTCTGTGCCCGAATCGGTCTTCTTGATGTTTCAGATGACGTTCGCGGTGATCACGCCCGCACTGGTTATTGGTGCAATCGCCGAGCGCATGCGCTTTGCGACTGTGCTCAGCTTTAGTGTGATGTGGCTGCTACTGGTCTACGTACCTATCTGTCATTGGGTGTGGGGCGGTGGCTGGCTGATGCAACGCGGCATCATGGATTTCGCCGGAGGGACGGTGGTGCACGTCAATGCGGGGATCGCCGCTTTAGTTTCGGCGCTAGTTTTGGGTCGTCGCAGAGGATTTCCCGAGACCGCGATGCCGCCCCATAACATGACGCTGACCGTCGCGGGGGCGGCGATGCTATGGGTCGGGTGGTTCGGTTTTAACGCCGGTAGTGCAGTTGCCGCGAATGGCAGCGCCGGCATGGCGATGCTGGTTACCCACCTGGCGGCGGCGTCGGGTTCGCTCGCGTGGATGGCGCTCGAATGGCATCGCTACGGTAAACCGAGCGTGCTCGGGATCGTGACCGGCATGGTCGCCGGTTTAGGCACCATCACGCCTGCCTCAGGGTTCGTTGGCCCGCTGGGTGGCATTGCGATCGGACTCCTGGCCGGCATCATTTGTTATGCCTCAACGCAATTCATCAAACGCGGCTTAAATATTGACGACTCGTTGGACGTGTTTCCGGTTCATGGCGTGGGCGGCATTCTCGGGACCTTGCTTGCCGGGGTGTTCGCGTCGCCTGTGTTTGGTGGCGTCGGTTATCACGATGGGGTGTCCATGCTGGACCAAGTGAGAGTACAAGCGTTGGGTGTCGCGGCGACCGCGCTGTGGTGTGCGGTTGGAACTTATTTGATTTTGAAAATTATTGGATTGTTCGCCGGTCTGAGAGTCAATCAAGAAGAGGAAACCGAAGGCCTCGATTTGAGCGATCACGGCGAACGCGCGTACACGCTGTAGCGAGCAAGGCCTGGGGCGCACTGTTGGTTTTATTCCACTGACCGAAGTTCTACTGCAGCGTTTTCGCGCGGAAACGGTGCACGATCGCAAATAAAAGCTCAGCAACAGTGCGGCTTTAGCACGATCAAACGATATGGCCGATGCGTTGTAATTGTGCCTTGCACGCATGTCGTAGAAGCGCTATAAAAACGTCCAAGCGCCAAGGCAAGTGACTGCACGCACATCCGGGTGCGCCACCTCAACGCAATAGCAATTTAAGGAGCCAATAACGATGAAACTGTTACTCACTGCCGCTGCCGCGGCGACCTTCGCAGCGCTGAGTATGAGCGTCGCCGCCGAGGATGCTGCTGCGCCCGCCGCCGCGCCGCCAGCGGAAACGGGTCCGCTCGCGACCGCGAACTTTACGAGTACGATTTATCTAACGACTAACTACATATTTCGTGGGATATCAAACTCCGATGGTCCCGCTATTCAAGGGAGTCTGGATTGGGCGTATGACGGATTTTACGTCGGTGCGTGGGCTTCAAATACTGAATTCTCCGATAGTCATTTTGAAATCGACTATTACGGCGGATACAAATGGACTTGGAATGATATCGCGCTAAATGTCGGCGGTATCTACTACACGTATCCGGGCGAGAACGGCAAGCTATCCTCAGGTTTCGATCCAGGAAGTACCAACCCCGCTAGTCCGAACCTACTCGATCCGGACGCATGGTATGGGGAATTTACGACTGGCGCGTCGTATACGTTCGCTAAAACGCAGTTCGCCCCATCGTTCGGCGTCACGTATAACTATTCTCCCGATGCTTTCGGCTCAGATGGCGATAGCCACGCGATTCAAGGGAGTTTTGGGTTGAGCTTGCCTTACGATGTGGCGTTCTACGCCAATGTCGGTTGGCAAACGACCGCTGGCGATAAGTCATCAGGTATTCCCGCAGCAATACCTTTCAAGGGTGGACTTCTCGACGGTTACGATTACGTCTACTACGGCGTCGGCGTCAATAAAACCTTAAAAGGTTTCAAGCTCGACCTCGGCTACTACGGCACCGACCAAAGCCCTTCGCTAAAGGC
>JAYUEZ010000346.1:0-1663 GCA_043738965.1 Gammaproteobacteria bacterium | reverse complement strand
GGATGCCTCGGCGCCGGCAATGGCGCGCCAGAGCTCGATCAGCAGCTCGTCGACTTCGCGGCTGACGAACTTGACGATGTCGCGCCCGCCGTGATGCGCCTCCAGCCGACTTTGGGCCTCGACCATTAGCGACTGACGGCCCGTCTTGGCGCGTTCGAGCAGATCGCCCTCTAGCATCCGATGCGCCTCCCCGGGCGATGTGACAGGTATTATCTCTGTTCTAAAATTCAGAGCAACTTGGCCGGTCCGTGCCTATACTTACTCTCGTCAATCACACCTACAAATGGGAGGGTCCATGAACGACCACGTCTACAAAAAAATTGAAATCACCGGTAGTTCGACTGAAAGCTCCGATCAAGCGGTGCGTAACGCCATTGCTAAAGCTTCGACGACGATTAAGAACATGGACTGGTTCGAAGTAGTCGAGAGTCGCGGCGAGATAAAAAGTGGCAAAGTCGCCTTCTGGCAAGTCACGATCAAACTGGGATTCCGCCTCCAAGATTGAAGTTTTGTTGTTGGCGAACTTCGTCGCCGCGACCTTACGGACGTGCGCTTCCTTTGGCAAAAGGGACTTCCGCGGTCCACACATTCGCGCGCACGCGCTTCGCCATCATCTCCTCAAAAATATTTTTGCCAGCGAGCGATTCGATCGCGGCGATGAACAGTTGCCGCCCATCCGCGCCGCCGATGGTGCACGCCACGGGCTCACCGCCGGGGATCACCACCGCGTGCGTGTGCCTGCCGTCCTGCCCCACGCGCACCACGCGATCGGAATCGAGCAGGCATGCCCAAACGCCGTCGTCACCATCCATGGTCAACCCATCGATCCGGCTCGTGCCAGTGAAATCCGCGAATATTTTGCCCTCGCCAAGAGCGCCTTGAGATCCAATGGCATAAACCTTGACGGTCGAGATCATCGTCTCGGCAAGATACAAGCGACGTCCGTCCGGCGATATCACGACGCCGTTGGCAAAGGCGAGTTGATCTTTGACGACCTTGGCACGGCGGTCCGCGCCGACGTAGATGAGTCTGCCCGGCGCGGGCTTCTCGCCGTGCAAGACGCGCGCGCCAACGTCATCCACGTAATAACCGCCTTGGCTGTCGTTGACGATATCACCGAGATAACCGGTCGCGAGCGTCGATAGATCACAGTATTCGCTGATCTTTCCTTCCGACAGCAGCAATAATTTACGATCAAACATTGAATTGATCATCAGATCGCCATTCGGAAGCGCAATCAAGCCGTTCGGTTGATTCTCTATTTCAACTAGCGTTGTCACGGTCCCCGTGATCGGATCTACCTGAACGACGCGGCGGCCGAGCATGTCCGACAACACAATAGCGCGCCCGGTCCAGCGGATCCCCTCGCCAAACAATAAGCCGGTCGCGAGTTTGCGCGCGATGATTTCTTGCATGATCGGTCCTCCCGTCAGGTTTGTGCGGTGACCGTGTCGACCACGGCGAGTGGATTGGCTGGTTCCAGCATCGAACGCCACGCGATGTGTTGATCAGGCCGAATCAAGATCAAGGGGTAATCCTGATATTTTTCAGCCGCGATGGGTTCGGCGATCGGCACCACGGTGAGGGGCACGCCGCGCGTTTCAAAGGCGCTGATAAGCGTCGCCGCAGTGGGCGCTTGCGCGCCGATGCAGAGCAGACTAAA
>JAYUEZ010000345.1:0-1665 GCA_043738965.1 Gammaproteobacteria bacterium | reverse complement strand
TCGATGACTATGTCACCGACGAATGGTATCCAGGATTTAAGCCGAATTTCGAACAGGCAGCGTGGGCGATCGAACCGTTTCGCACATTCAATAAAGAAGACGAATCGCGCTTTTGGTTTTTAGATTTTCATTGGCCACGTGGCATGACTCCACTCGGCCTCATCTGGTGCGAGGACGGCTACACCTGGGGCTCACAATTAGCCGCCGAGACGCTGCCGTTGCCGCCGGGCTACGGCGTGGCCTGCCGCATCGCCGGCACCCACATTTATGGGAATGGTATCGACGTGCACTCCGCGCACGAGATTGCGCAGCGCGGCGCGCGCATGGCGCGCAATCTGCCGCCAATCTTGCAGCGCTTTCCCGAGCTCTGGGCCGAGCGCGCCGAAGAACTCAAATCCGCGCTGCATTACTTTGAGAATTTCGATTACCGGCAGCGTTCGTTAGCCGACTTATGGCAGCCGCTGTTCGAGGCGCGACGCTTCTTCAAGCGCAGTTTCGAAATCCATTTCGAGTTGATGTATCCCTTGCTGGTGAATTACATCGGCTTCCGCGGTCTGTGCCAAGAACTCGGAATCGATCCGGCCGAGATCGGAAAATTCTGTCAGGGCTACGACAATAAAATTCTCGAAACCGATCGTGAACTTTGGAAGGTGACCGCCGAGGCGCGGCGGCTGGGCGTGACGAATATCTTTGCCGCGAACGAACCCGAGAATCTCAAGATTGCGTTGCAAGCAGCGGGCGGCAATGCGCAACGTTGGCTCGGTAAGTTTGATGAGTTCTTAAGCGTCTACGGCTATCGTACCGAAGGCGCTTGCGATGTTTATTTGCCCTCGTGGATTGAAGATCCAACGCCGCCGCTCGGCACCATCCGTACCTTTCTCCAAAAGCCGCTCGATTTCGATTTTGCTGTCGCGCGCCGCGGCGCTATAGAAGAACGCGATACCGCGGTCGAGGTGGCACGTTCAAAACTTTCGCGCGCCGAACTTGAGGCTTTCAATGCCGGGCTCGACTCGGTGCGGCATGCGAACTTCGCGTGGTGGAACGATGAACATAATTTTCTGATCGATCTGCGCTCAACCCTGCCATTGCGCCGCGCCGCGCTGGCGATCGGCGAAGCCAGCGGGCGCTGAGCGCAACGACGATACGTGCTTCCTCTTCTGGCCAGAATTGCGCGATCTCTGTGCGGGGAAACGCCATTGGCATTCGTTCCGCGGCATCGTCAACGACCGCCGTGACTATTACGCTTATTGGAATGCGCGACGACCGCAGATGCCGAAAGTGCTGGGCACAATCCCGGCTCACGTTAGCGATCCGGTGTTGATTGAAATCTTTGGCTTGCATCATCATTTCTTTGAAGGCATTCGTAACGCTGGCAAACAAGTCGATACCTTGGTGGGTGTGGCGGCGTCTTCTGGCCTGGTGCGCGGCCGCGCACGCGTGCTGTTCACGGCGGATCAACTGCATCGGATCGAACCCGGAGAAATTCTGATCTGTGAGTCGACTTCGCCGAATTGGACGCCGTGTTTTGGAAAAATCGCGGCCTGCGTGTGTGACGGCGGCGGCACCTTGGCGCATGCGTCGATCGTGTCGCGTGAGTATCGTATTCCGTGCGTGGTGGGCGTCGGCACCGCGACGTTGATGATCAAGACCGGTGATACCGTCGAA
>JAYUEZ010000344.1:0-11862 GCA_043738965.1 Gammaproteobacteria bacterium | reverse complement strand
TATTGGGCGGCGTGCAATGAAGAGCGGCTGGTGATGCAGCGCTGCACGGCATGCGGAAAATTCCGCTGGCACCCGTCGCCGCTCTGTACTCATTGCAGCGATGAGCGATTTAGTTGGGTGCCGCTATCCAGTCGCGGCAAGATCACCACGTGGACTGTAATCACCCACCCCGTTCATCCGGCCGCTGTCGCCCGCGTGCCCTATGTGGTCGCGCAGATCGAACTCGACGAGCAGCCCGGCCTCCACATGATCAGTAACTTGATCGACATCGATCCTGATAAGGTTGCGTTCGATGCGCCGGTTGCCGTGACCTTTGTGACGCATCCCGCGGGGCAGAAGCTCCCGGTGTTTCGAATCGTCCGATAATCGAGACACCCCCAACCACGACATCATTTTCGGAATTTGAAACGCAGGCTAATGTTGCCGGCGTGAAGGATGGGCTATTCTTCAATCAGTAGACGCGAGGTACAGCCATGAAACTCACATCAGAGCAGTTCGACAATTACCAGCGCGACGGACTGGTGTTTTTCTCGGGGCTCTTCGACCCGCCCGAAGTCGCGGCGCTAAGCGCCGAACAAGCGCGCCTCTTTGCCCTTTCGTCGGAGACCCATTTGCTCGCGGCCAGCGGCGAATTCTTGGGCACGACGGCCATGGATCGCGTCAGCCCACTCTATGCCCGCCTGTTGTGCGACGAACGCCTGTTGAGCATTGCCGAGCAATTGTTAGGTCCACGGCTCTACTGTCATCAGTACAAAATTATTTTGAAGCAGCCGTTTGGCAAGTTGTCCTTACCATGGCACCAGGATTTCGGCCCGTGGCAACATCATGACGGCATGCCCGAACCACGCGCGGTGAGTATCGGGATCTACCTGGACGAAGTGACCGAGTTCAATGGCCCGATCGTTTACATCCCGGGTTCGCATCGACAAGGCTTAATTGAATACGAAGTTATCCCGGTCCCCGGCACGACACCGATCCCGAGTTTGCCGAATGCTACCGTCACCAAACTAGCGGCGAAGGGTGGTCTTACCGCGCCCAAAGGCCCGCCCGGATCGGTGACGATCTTCGACTGTTGTCTCGCGCATGCTTCTGGCCAGAATTTATCGCCCAATCCACGACATTTGATTTACTTGAGCTATAACCCGGTAGCGAACGCGATCAAAAAGCCAACCCGCCCAACGCATTTCGCTTCGCAGGATTTCACGCCGCTGGTGCCAGCCCCACGCAGCGCGCTGCTGGCGGCGTGACGCTAAGCGGCAGGTCCAGTGACCGATAGCCCCTGGATCGCAAAGTGGATTGCGTGCGTCGCTGAAGAACGCGCGCGAACCGCACCACCTGAACAATTTCGGTCGTTACCCGTCATTCCGGCGGGCCGCTACACCGATCCAGAATTCTTTGCGCTCGAGCGCGACGCGGTATGGCGTCGTACATGGCTCTATGCCGGCCATGTCGATCAGCTCCCCGATCCCGGCAGTTATTTTCTGTGGACCTATGGCAGTGCGCCAGTGGTGGTGCTGCGCGGCGATGACGGAGCGATCCGCGCCTTCTACAACACCTGTCGGCATCGCGGCGCGCCGGTGATTCGCGCGACCGAAGGCCGAGTGGGGACGACCCTGGTCTGCGGCTATCACGGCTGGAGTTATGACCGGCAAGGCAAATTGCGCGCGGTGACTGATCGTCGTGACTGGGCGCCATTTGATTTTGCCTGTTATGGCTTGAGCCCCGTGCGCTGCGAAATTTTCGGCACATGGATTTTTGTTTGTGAGGACGCCAATGCGCAATCACTCGCGGAGTTCCTCGCGCCCGCCGCCCGCTATTTCCAACATCTGCCGCTCGATAAACTGCGCTTGGTGAATCGCCGCAGCTTTGACGTCGCGTGCAATGCCAAAGTGCTGATCGATAATTTCCTTGAGGCTTATCACTTTCGTCTGCTGCATGCGAAGACTACCGATCGGATCTTCGACAACCTCGGGACCAGCATTCATTTGTGGCCGAATGGTCATTCCATCATGTTGTCGCCGAATCGGCGCGCGGATTGGGTTGACCCGGGCACCTTCGGTATGCCGGAGATGAGGGAGTCCACCGCGATCGAACGCCATCACAATCCGAGCTACTGCGTGTTCCCGAATTTTATCGTGCCGATCTCGCCCACGGGCATGCCCAGCGTCACGATCTGGCCGCGCACGGTTCGCACCTCCAGCGTCGAAGTATTGTGGTTTGCGCCGAGCTGGGGTGAGGGACCGCGTCCGCCGCTGTGGGACACGCGTGTCGCCAATTTCGATCGCATCGTCGACGAAGATATTCAGTTCGCCGAGCCCATGCAGCACACGATTGAGTCGCCCGGGTTTCGTGGCGTGCCACTCAATTACCAAGAGCGACGCATTTATCATTGGCATGAAGAGATCGATCGGCGGATTGGCGTAGACCGCGTGCCGGCCGCCTTGCGCGTGGAGCCGATGTTGGCGCGCTTCGTCGAGTAAGGCTCGACGATGACCATGCAAGATAAGCAGCAAGTTCCAGACACCGCACTGGCCGGTTTCGTCGATATCGCGCATCTCATCGCCGCTACCGCGCGGTCGAAGGCGGCGGCCATCGCGATCGACGACGGTACGCGTGCCGTGTCTTACGCCACCTTTAATGCTCGCTGCAATCAAGCCGCCCGCGCGCTCACCGAATTGGGGATTTCGCGCGGCGATCGCATCGCGGTGCTGGCGGAAAATCGGATCGAATATCTGGAGTTGACTGTTGCCGCCGCGCGGGCGGGCGCGATCCTGTGCGCGCTCAACTGGCGCTTCACCGCGTTGGAGCTCGCGCACTGTGTGCGCCTGACGGCGCCGGCGCTGTTGTTCGCGTCGGCGCGTTACGTCGAACTCGCGCGCAGCTTGAATCAAATGCGCGTCATTGAATTCGGTGATGAGTTCGAAGCGCTACTCGAGCGCAGTCCAGCGATTGAATCGAGTGTCGTCGCCGGACCCGAGGACGGTTTCATCATTCTCTACACCAGCGGCACCACGGGCGCGTCCAAAGCCGCGTTGATAAGTCACCGTGCTGAACTCGCCCGTTTTGCCTTGAGCCAGATCGACAGCGGCTTGGCGGCGGGCGATGGCTTTATCGCGTGGGCGCCGCTGTTTCACATGGTGGCGCTCGAACATGCGCTCCATGTGCTGGCCCTAGGTGGAACCGTGCACCTGGTTGATGGCGCGGATATCGACCGCATCGTGCGCCTTGCGGAAACCGTGCCGCAATGGTGGTTGGTGCTGCTGCCCGGCATGATCGATCGCGTGGTCGAAACCATGGCGGCGCGTGGCCGGAAATCCGCGCCCATTAAAGTCGTCGGTGCGTTGGCTGATCTGGTTAGTGCCGACTTGGTCGCCGCGACCTCGCGCACTTTCAACGCACCCTATTGGAATACGTTTGGCTCAACCGAGACCGGCATGCTGCCCTTCGCCGGCACCCACTTCGCCGTGGGGCAGCGTCCGACGAGTCTCGCCAAGGCCGCTAATTCACTTCACGCGTTCAAACTTGTGGACGAAGACGATCGCATGGTCGCCGATGGGAAACCCGGCGAAGTCGCGGTGCGCGGTTCAACAGTCTTCAGCGGCTATTGGAACGCGGATGAAATTAACCAGCGTGAATTTCGCGGCGGCTGGTTTCATATGGGCGACGTGTTCGTCGCGCGTGCCGACGGACTTTACGACTATGTCGATCGCGCGAAGTATTTGATCAAGACCGGTGCTGAGAATGTTTATCCGGCGGAGATCGAGCGCGTGTTGATGAGTGATCCGCGCGTGCTCGAAGCGGTGGTGGTGCGGCGGCCAGATGCGAAATGGGGCGAAGTGCCAGTGGCCCTGGTCTGCTGCAGCACCCCAGCGCCGAGCCGCGAGGAGTTGCTTACTTTTTGTCGCGCCAAACTCGCAGGCTACAAGATGCCGAAAGACATCCTGTTTGTCACCTCGCAAGACGAATTTCCGCGCAGCACCTCCGGCAAAATTCTTCGTCAGGTGCTCGAGCAGCGGGTGCGGTAACGATCCCGACGAATCGCGCACGGATTTCCAGGCCCACCACACGATAGCCGTAGGGCGGAAAAGCGCAGTGCCTTCCGCCGTTAATGTCGACGACAATATTGCCGATCTATGTGCGCCGCTTCGTATTTATCGACGCGGCGTTTATCGTTTGAACATCGATCGGAGATTGGGATGGCGGTTAAACTTCTGTGGCGGAAGACGCTGCGCTTTTCCGCCCTACTCGCTTAGCGCTAATTGGAGCCACTTACGATGAATAACCCGCGCCCGATAACAGAAACACAACTGCGCTTCGTGAAGCCGATCATAAAATGGTTCAGTCGTCTCAACGTCCTGATTTATAAAATCTCGGGCGGGCGTCTATTTAATCGCATCGGTGGTGGTGACATTTGTATCGTCAGGATGACGGGCGCCAAGTCGGGAATGCCGACTGAAATGCCGCTAATGTACATTCCTTACCAGAACGGTATCGTATTTGTTGCTTCGATGGGCGGCGCGCCACGCCATCCGGCTTGGTACTTCAACCTAGTCGCGAATCCTGAGATCGAAGTACTTGTGCGTGACCAGCGCCTGCAACTGGTGGCGCGGCTCGCAAGCGCCGAGGAGAAGGTGGCGGTATGGCCGCTATGCTGCCAGCATTATCCCGATTTTGAACGCTACCGGCGCCGTAGCTCGCGCGAATTCCCGATCTTTATTTGTACGCCGAAGGCACCTAGCGGAGTCTGACAAGACCCGTAGGTTGGAGTGAGCTCGCTTCACCCCAACCTACCAGTACTGCGTTGTTAGGTTGCGCTTTGGTTATGCGCCTGTGCTCAAAATTGATACCGAGTTAAATCTAGCGCGCCGAGGAACACACCAAGAATGTCAATATTACGATCCGGCTTTGTCAGGTACGCAATACGGTAGTGGCCGTACAACAGAATTCGAACAAGTACGTGAGAAAGGTTGATATCGATAACCAATGTCGGGAAATTCTGCGAGAACCTGCGCTCGCTCGGATCCCAACTACGACGTCAACAGCCGCTTGCGGATTGTCTGCTGCAATGTACTCGAAGATATCTTCGAGTACATTGCAGCGCCCTCGGTGGTCCAATTTATTTCGACCACGACCGGATTCGCCGGCCCATTTCTTCGTTGGATATAGTTCGTCCGGCGTCGGAATCCGCAACACCTCGTTGCACCATGACGTGAAACGCGAGCTCTCGAATAAGCTCTTCCCCAGAGCTATCCTCTGGCTGCCGTTCTAGCAACTCCTTGAGTTCGGCTTTAGCTGTGCTCACTAGTTCTACGTAAAATAAGGTTCAGCTTAAATTAGAATACACTGCTATTGATTTCAAACACACTAGAAATAGTTTTCGGAAAAGAAGAGTTGTCAGGAACTTAACTCGTCGTTTGGCTGTAAGAAGTTCATTAAAAACTATTCAACGCATCCAAATCATCAATCGCATGCGTCATGCGCCGAATGAATTCGATTGAGGTTTCGGCCGGTTGCATCTTCGGCGCTTCGGGCGGTTGACCGAGGGTGCCGGTCCACCACGCCAGCGCGGAAAACAATTGCTGGCGATAGATGCGCCAGGCGTCATCGAACTTCGGCGCGGGGGCGCCGACCACGCGCAATTGTTCCAGATAGAACTTGAGAAGATCTTGCTCCCAGCGTCGGCGCTCGTCGGGTGTATAGGCAGTTGAGATGCAGTACGCCACGTCGCGACCCCAATTGCCGAGGCAGCTACACTGCCAATCGTTCAGACCCATGACGTCGCCCGCCGCGATGTACCAGTTCTTGAGATGAACATCCGAGTGCACATAGGTCCGCGGGAGATGCGAGTGCGCGGCTACGCATTGCAACGTGGCCGGCCAGATCTCGGCTTGGCGTTTGTAGAGTGCGGGGGGAATCACGTCTTTGGCGTCAATGAAGCCGCGCGCGCAAGAATCACCGAAGCCGGCCAACTCAACCGTGGCCTTGAAATACGCTTCCCAGGAGTTGAAGTCCTGCATGGCGGCGAATTTGTCTGGCTTGGCGTAGTACTCGCCATGCAGCCGCGCGAGTAAGCGCATCTGGCTCATGCCGCGTTCGAGCGTCATGGGGGTATCAATGCGACAGAACTCAACTTTGCCGATCATGTCGTGCATGACAATGATCGAATTGAAGCTCTTGCGATCGTAATTCGCGTGGTAGGCGACGGGTGCTTCGATTGGCAGGTGCGGCCGCACTTGGTTATAGAAATGCACTTCGGCCGCGATGCCGTTGTTCATGCCAAGGATGTAACGATTCTCCAGATTCGGCGAACCCTTGCAGAACACACTCTTGGGCCAGCGCGCATCGGCGTTGTCGTAGTGGAGAAAGATCCGACGTCGGCTCGAGGTTCCTTCGTCCTTAACATCGAAGGTGCAGCTCGCGACGCGGATCCCTGGGTGCGTGCTTTGCAACACAGCCGTCAACCATTGGGGCGTGATCGATTCGTAGGAGAGCGGAATATCCTGCAGGGTGCGCGGCGTGACGTTGGCCTTTTGTTCGGCAAGAAAGTGCGCTTTGATCTCGGCAAACGACGTGCTCATTGGGGTTTTATCTCCACGTATCGAGTTGACTAGGCCGACACACCGTTCGCGGTCGCGAACCAATCCGGCCAACCAGCTTGTAAGTTTTGTTGTCGAGCGAGTTCACGTTCCTCGGCACTGGCCAATTTCAAATCCCACTCCTTGAGTGCCCGCTTAATAATCATCCGATGCCAAAGTGGCGGGATCAACGCCGTCAGGAAACACAGGAAGACATTCGGCATAGGGATCGCGGTCCGGTCCGGTTTGAGTTTGTAGTAAGGGATGTAGGAGTCCAGATGATGATCCGCATGGTTCGTGATCTCGAAAGCCACCGGTCGCGTGAAGAAGCCCAGGTGATTCCACAGATGACGCCGCGCCACGGGCTTGCCATCGAGCCGGACGATGCCGTAATGCTGAAAATAATTAAACGATTCGACCCAGAACCGCGAGATGATCATTGCGGTTAGGACCACCAGCACGGCAGCTCCGCCACCGATGGCGTAGACCAGACTTTGGAACACCCCCTGTGCGAGCAAGGCTTTCCACAGGCGATGCCGCCACGACCAGCGGCTGTAGCCGCGTTTCTCCAACGCATCACTTTCGATGCGCCACGACAGCAGCGTGCTCTCGAGGACTGCGTTGACGGTGAAGGCGTATAGCGTTACACCGCGTCGCGCGGTATCCGAATCTTTATCGGTGCCCACATCAATATGATGCCCGACGGTGTGGCCGATGTTGCGTGCGCAATCGAGATAGCACACCTGGAAATAGGTGCCGATGAACTGCGGCAGCCAACCCCGTTGATGATAGAGCTCATGCGACGGCGGCACGAACGCAATGACCGACATCCACGCCACGCTGATAATCGCACCCGCCAAGCTCAACCCGCTTAAGCGATCTAGCCCGACCTGCCACGCCAGAACCAGAATTAACGCCGGGCCGCACACAGTGCAGATCCACACCGGGATATTGGCGAGCGTGCGGTTATTCATTTGGCGAACCGCGAGATCGTCTGGAAGTAGCGCGTCGACGAGCGCGAGCACGAATAAAGTCGAAAGTCCCAACCACGCGTACGGTCCGCCCTTGATGATCCCGTAAGCGGTAAGCAATTGGAGTCCGAATGTCGTGTAGTAACGTGCATAATCGAGAAACATGGTCTTACCTCCAGTCAACTCTGATGACGGGTCATGCGTTTCAACGCGCAGCCGCCAATTTCGGTTTGGGTAATTTCTTTATATTTTTGAACAGGTCGCGGCCGATCAAATATTTCATGATCTCGATCGAACCACCGGCAATCTTGACCACACGGGCGTCGGCATAGGCGCGCGCGATCGGGTATTCCCACATATAACCCCAGCCACCGAATAACTGCAGACACTCATCAACGGTCTTGCAATGCAGATTGCTTAAAAACATTTTAGCCATCGCGGCGTCGATGGCGTCGAGCTCGCCTTTCATGAAGAGCTCAATACAGCGATCGGTCATGATGCGCCCGGCGACGGACTCGGTCTTTAGCTCGGCAAGCTTGAACTGCGTGTTTTGGAAATCCGCGATGGTCTGACCGAACGCCTCGCGTTGCGCCGTGTACTCAACGGTCCACTCGATCACGGCTTCGATGACGGCGGCGCTGCGAATGGCTTGCGCAAGCCGCTCTTGGGCGAGTTTAGTCATCATCAACCCAAAGCCCTGGCCTTCTTCACCGAGCATGTTGGTGGCCGGTACGCGCACATTGTCGAAAAAAAGTTCCGAGGTGTCCTGCGCCTTCAAGCCGAGCTTCGACAGGTTTCTGCCGCGCTTGAAGCCGGGGCGATCGCCTTCCACCAGAAACAACGTAATGCCCTTAGCGCCGGCAGTGGAATCGGTTTTAGTGGCGAGGACAAGTACATCGCACAGCTGACCGTTGGAGATAAAGACTTTTTGACCATTGATGACGAAATCATCGCCATCGCGGACTGCGCGGGTGCGGATATTTTTTAAATCGCTGCCGGCATGCGGCTCCGTCATGCCAAGAGAGCCGATGGCAGCGCCTGCGATCATTTTTGGCAACCAGTGCTGCTTCTGCGCCTCGGTACCGAACGAGCGAATATACGTGGAGACCAAATCGGTGTGAATCATGAAACCCGGCCCGGTAAAACCGCCGCGCGCCATTTCTTCGAACACCACCACATCGTAGAGATAATCGGCGCCACTGCCACCGTATTCTTCGGGTATTGAGCAGCACAACAGACCGGCCGCACCGGCCTTGCGCCACAACTCGCGCGGGACAATCCCGTCTTCTTCCCACTGCGCATGAAACGGCGCGATTTCCTTGTCGATAAAGCGCCGCACCGTCGACCGGAATATTTCATGCTCAGGTGAAAATAGCGTACGCGGAATCATGGGTGAGGTCCTGTGGTGTGGCGCTCGCGAGGCCGCCAGATAGCCCCTGCGCGAGGCAGGAGCGTCGTGTGCTCGCATCCCGATTATATCGTACGCATGCGTACGAATGGTAGGCTGGTTACCCTGCCAGAAGCACAAATTTGCGTGACATTGGGCGGCTATGACGCAGTTTGGTCGGGTCTGTTGCGGCGCGGGAACGAAACATCCCGTTCATCGCCGACCCGTCCCCTCCCCAAGGGGAGACAACGGGAGAAGGTAGAAATCTGCTTTGCGGCGCTCGCAACGACCGCAGTCCGCTCTGAGCGAAATTTATTGCGGGTCAGTACCGCTAGTCGCTGTCATCATCCAACGTGCCATTGACCATCTGCAATAGATTCGCCTTAACGGTGCGCAAGATTCGCGCAGTGCCCTCGACGTCGCGTGCACTGATGCCCTTGAGGATCTGCGCGTTGGTCGCACTCGCGATCTTGCGCATTTTAGCCACTACCTTGCGGCCTTCGGCGGTTAAGAATATCTGTTTGACCCGGCGGTCGCCGTCGTGCGCGCGACGTTCGATCAGTCGCGAAATCTCCAGGCGATCGACCAAACCGCCGAGGGCTACCTTCCCCAAGTCCAATTGACTAGCGAGCTCCGATTGCGCCATGCCATCGTGGCGCGAGAGATACGCGATCACCCACGCTTGCGAGCGCGTCACGCCGAGTGGTCGGAGCGCGGTGTCGTACACGATGCGGCGTAGTCGTGATGCATCGTGAATGTAGAACCCGAGCCGAATCGCCCAATCTTCATCCGATCGGTTGTCAACGCGCGGCGCACGCGTGCGTTTTATGGATTTTTCGATCACAAGAATTTCTTGGCGGCGACTGGCGAATCAGGCGACGGAGCGGTCGTGCGCGGCCCAATACGGCGCGCGCAAGTCTTTCTTCGCGATTTTACCGCTGCCGGTCATCGGGAAGCTCGTTAGAAAATCGATGGACTTCGGGATTTTGTAGCCAGCGAGTCGCGTCCGGCAATGGTCGATCAACTCGGTTTCGGACAACGTGGCATCCGGCGCCAGAATTACGCAGGCTTTGACCGCCTCACCCCAGCGCGCGTCCGGTACGCCAATCACCGCGACTGCCGCGACCGCGGGATGAGTCGATAGTACGGATTCGATCTCGGTCGAATAAATATTCTCGCCACCGGAGACGATCATGTCTTTCAGACGATCGTGGATGTAGTACAAACCCTCCGCGTCGCGATAGGCGACATCGCCGCTGCGATACCAACCATTCACGAACGTTTCGTCGGTCTGGGCTGGTTTGCGCCAGTAACCGCTCGCGAGCGCCGGCGAGCGAATTAACAGTTCACCGGGCTCACCGATGGCGGTCTCCTGGCCGCGCTCGTCGACGATGCGCAGATCGATCAACGGCAGCGGTCGGCCGCAGGCCTTGAGTTTTCGTTCGTTATCGAGATCGTGTTCGGCTGGACGCAGCAGCGTGACCGCGCCCGAGGTCTCGGTGGCGCCGAAGAACTGCATGAATTCGCACGGCATCCGCGCGATCGCGCGCTTGATGAGGCCAAGCGAGATCGGCGAGCCGGCGTACATCACCAAGCGTAACGAACTGAAGTCGGTGGTCGCGGCTTGGGGATGATCGAGTAGCATTTGAATCATCGCAGGCGCGAAGGCGGTGATGGTCGGACGCTGCGCCGCGATCGTCGATAGCGCGCTGGCCGGATCGAACTGGCGCTCGATCAGTACCGCCATGCCGTTGTACAGCGACTGAAGCGATAAACCGATGGCGAGCAAGTGAAAATTCGGCAGCGCGACCAGAAAACGATCGTCGGCGTGCCACGCCAACGCCGGATCAAAATGCTCACACAGGCGCATGTGATTGAGGTTGTCATGCGTAATCACCACGCCCTTGGGATCGCCCGTGGTACCCGAGGTGTAGAGTTGAACCGCGCCGAGCTCGATGCCGACGTATGGCAGCGCGCCTGGAGTTTGACGGTTGGCCCAGACGCGAAATGGATCCGTGTCGAGGCGGCTGCGATCGACTTCGCAAAGCGGAATCGTAAGTCCGAGATCAGCCACTATTTCCCGCCATAACGCTAGGAATTCAGTTTCGACAAACGCGAACTTAACCTCGACATCCGCCACGACGTTGGTGAGTTCGGGTTTAGACAGACGCCAGTTGAGTGGACAAAAGCAGCAGCCTTGTTTGACCGCACCGAACAACGCCACGAAGTAGTCGTCTGAATTCTTGCCGAGATACACCACGCGCTCGCCCGACGTTAGGCCGTGCGCGCCAAGGCCGTTAGCGACTAAACTCGTGAGTCGATCTAGTTCGGCATAAGTCGTTTCATGTCCGGCGTAGATTAGCGCCAGACGCTCGCCGGCATGCCGCGCGTAGTACGCGGGATAGTCGCCAAGCGTTCGAATCTCTTTGTAAAGCCACATGGGGTGTTCCTAGCGACCGTTAAACACGGGTTTTTGTTTTGCCATGACAATGTTGAGCGCCTGCCAGGCATCTTCAGTGCGGGTGCACCGCGCGATGGCCTGCGCTTCGTCTTCGAGCTGCGCTTCAAGGGGTTGCGTAAAACTCGAATGAAACAGTCGTTTGATTTCGCCATAGGCGCGCGTCGGGCCGTTGGCTAGTTCGGCGGCCAATGCGTACGATGTTTCACGTAACGCAGCCTCATCCGGCGCCAATTCATTCACGAGTCCAAATTCGAATGCCTGCGCCGCGGACCACAGGCGATTGCGTAGTAGAAAATCGAGGGCGCGACGCTGACCGACTTTGCGTGGCAAATAAAAACTCGTACCGCAGTCACAACTAAATCCGATGCCGGTGAAGGCCGCGTAGAACTTGGCGTCCGCGGTCGCGACGGCGAAGTCCGCGGCGGCCGTGAACGCCACGGCGCCGCCCGTGACTAGGCCGTGTAGCGC
>JAYUEZ010000343.1:0-1671 GCA_043738965.1 Gammaproteobacteria bacterium | reverse complement strand
CAAATGCGCGTGTGGCGCGCGAATGGCACGCGTCTGCGCCATGTCGCAGTGAATCTCTCGATGCGCCAGTTGCTGCAGGAAGATTTGGTCGACCGAATCGCGGCCATCTTGCACACGCATCGGCTCGAACCGACCAGCCTCGAGCTCGAGATCACGGAAAGCATGGCAATGCAGGCGCCTGATACGGTGTTGACTACATTGACCGCGCTACATGAATTGGGTGTGCGGATCGCGCTCGACGATTTCGGTACCGGCTATTCGTCGCTCAGTCATTTAAAGCGCTTTCCGATCGACGACCTTAAGATCGACCGCGCGTTCGTGCGCGGCGTACCGGGCGATGCCGAGGATGCGGCGATTACTCGTGCGATCCTGGCGCTTGCGCGGAGCCTTGGTCTGACCCCCATCGCCGAAGGCGTTGAAACCGAAAGGCAACGCGAATTTCTGTTGCGCGAAGGCTGCACCGATATGCAGGGCTATTTGTATGGCCGTCCCGTCCGCGAGGAGGAGTTACGGTTGCCAGCGCCGTAACGCGCTCAGCGGACTCGCGGTTTGGCGCGATGGGTCGGGGTCGCAGTCCAGGGATCATCCGGCCAGGGATGTTTGGGATAACGACCCTTCAGTTCTTTTTTGATTTCCGGATAAGTACGTTCCCAAAATCCCTTTAAATCTTGGGTAACTTGCAATGGCGTTTGCCGTGGCGACAACAAATGCAACACCACCGGGACGCGACCGTGGGCGATGCGCGGCGTGTCGGCGAGACCGAACAGTTCTTGTAATTTCACGGCCAGTATCGGGCTAGCACCTTCTGTATACGACAGCTTACGGCGCATGCCGCTCGGCACCAGCAATTCACTCGGTGCGTATTCATCAAGCTTTTTTTGCTGCGCATAGTTGAGCTGATTACGTAGGATTTCCGCGAATGCGGCCGCGTCGATTTCTGCGATACGCGCCTTGCCCACTAAGATTAGCGGTAACCACTCAGGCATTGAGGCCGTGAGCGCCGTATCGCTGAGATCGGGCAGCCCGAATTCAGGACACCAGGCGCGCAAACCCTGGACGCGCGCCTGCCATTCGCGCAAGGCCTCGGTCCACGGCAGCGCATCGAGTCCTAGTTGTTCGATGCCGGCGAGCAGCATCGCGGCGGTTTCATCATCGCGTGCGGTCGCGACTTGACGCTGTTCTAGCAGCAATTCGCCGAAGCGCGTTTCGGTGCTGGCCTCGACCGCGCGCTTGTCACGATTAAACCGTAGTCGCCGCCGGTGGCGAAAGCTCGTCGGAAATTTTTGCTCCAACAGCGCCGGATCAAACGGCGCGGCGCGCAGAATGAGACTATCGCGCTCATCGAAGCGAAGTTCGGCCACCACCAGCCAGGGTTCGCCGGCCAATTCCGAATCATTCAATAATTGCGCGCCGCGGCCATTACTCAATTGGTAGCGCCGCGGATTGGACTCATCTTTTTTCGCGATGCGATCGGGATACGCTGCGGCGAGGACGTTGCCAACATCGTGACTGCTGAGTGTCGCGGGATCGTCGGCGTTAGCGTACAAGCGGCGGCGCCAATGTTGAGCGGCTTGATCGATTCGCGCTAGAGCGCCACGGTCGGCTTGATCGCGAGCGAGACGCCCGGCGCGAAATGCCTGCAAGGCGGCGATTCGTGCGCGAAGATCGTCG
>JAYUEZ010000342.1:0-4487 GCA_043738965.1 Gammaproteobacteria bacterium | reverse complement strand
CCGCGGGCTGTCACGCTGATCGTGCGCCTGGGCCCATACCCAAATCGTTGCTTGATGCTTGCCCGAAACGCGCCGATGGCGCACGCTTCGGCTACGCTTGGCCCGGGCCTTGGATTGGCTGCCCCCAAGCTTTCAATAATCACCTGCGAGGAGGTCCCATGGCTTACGGAGTATTAGTTGAGCGCACAATTCCAGTGGCGCGCTCCAAAGTGTTTGCCTGTCTCATGGATTTTGGTGGCATTAGCAAATTGCTACCGGACGCAATCGAGAGTTGCACCGTTACCGGCAGTGGAATCGGCGCGGTGCGCACGGTCAAGCTCAAAAGTGCACCCGGTACGGTCGTCGAACGCCTGGAATGCGCCTACGAACAGCAAGTGTTTTCCTATTCGATCGTCGCCGAGTGCCCGCTGCCGTTGGATCATTACCACGCGGTCGTCACGGTCAACGACGCGCCCGGTGGCGGCAGCAAAATCGCCTGGGGTAGCAATTGGGTGGCGAAGGGTGCGCCCGAGGCAGAAGTTAAAACGATGCTGACCGGACTCTACAACGGCCTAATCGATGCGATCGCGAAACTCTAATCCGCGTTAATTCAATTCACCGGGGGCCGCATGGCCCCCGCGCTTTTTGCGGAGACATTAACCTTCGATGAAGCTTGAAGGCGTGAAGGTCATCGACCTTTCGATGTTCCTGCCTGGTCCGCATTTCACGATGATGATGGCCGATCACGGCGCCGAGGTGATTCGTATCGAATCCTTTGCCGGTGAACCGTCGCGCGAACTGGGGCTGCGCCAAGGCCGCCATTCCGTGTGGTTCCGGAATACGCATCGCGGCAAGCGCAGCCTGCGCCTCAATTTGAAAGATCCGCGGGGCAAGGAGCTGCTCCTTAGACTGGCGGAGCATGCCGATGTGTTAGTGGAAGGTTTTCGACCGGGGGTCATGGCGCGGCTTGGTCTCGACTACACCACCGTTAGTGCACGCGCACCGCAACTCATTTATTGCTCGCTATCCGCGTTTGGGCAGCAAAGCGCCTATCGCGATCGTCCCGCGCACAATCTGGCGATGGAAGCGTTGCTGGGCGTGTTGTCGTTCAATCTCGGCCGTGATGGCAAACCGACCGCGGTCGCCATGCCGAGCGCCGACATGTGCGGCTCGTTGATGGGGTTAGCCGGCGTGTTGATGGCGCTAGTTCGTCAACGTTCGACCGGGCGGGGCGACTACCTGGACCTGGCGCTGCACGATGCGTTACTGGCATGGACCGCCCAGTACCAAGGCCCGGTATTTGCCGAACGCCGCGCGCATCGCGTGAAAGAAGAACGCAATTGGGGTGGGGCGGCTTTTTATAATTTGTACGAAACCAAGGATGGCGAATGGATAGTGTTGGGTGGCGTTGAAATTCATTTTTGCGAAAATTTTCTACGCAAAGCCGCGCGACTCGATTTACTCGACGCGTGTCGCCAACCACCCGGCTCGGTTCAAGCGCCGGTCGCGGCTTTCCTCACTGATTTTTTTGCTTCGCGTACGCTGTCGGAGGCATTGGCGTGGCTTGCGGATGTCGACTGTGGTTATGCGCCCTTGCGCACGCTGCTTGAAGGCACTTTTGATCCCAATACCTTGGCTCGCGGCATGCTATTGACGGACGCAGAGGGCAACCATCACCTCGGGATCCCGATTAAATACGCGTGTGAACCCGGTCAGGTTGATTTTCATGTGCCTGAACTTGGCGAACATTCGCGCGCCATTGCGCGCGAGTTGGGGTATGCGGACGCGGAAATCGTGGCGCTATTGGCGGAGGGCGTGATTTAAATAAGGGCAGATTCGCAAACCCGAGTGGCTAACCAAGTTGACGACTCACTACTAAGACCGTATACCCGTAATCGCCGCTGTTTCAACAAAATCAGCGCAGACACAAAACAGAGGGATCGGCCTATGACCACCATAGACGAACAGCTCACAGATTCCGCGACATTCCGTGACGATAGCTTTTACACATTGCTCGGGCAGATGCGCCGAGAACACCCCGTCTACTGGACCACCGGTCACAATGGCGCTCACTTCTGGTCGTTGTTCAAGCATGCGGACGTAAAGCGTGTATTGCATGAGGGCGTGCTATTTAGCTCTGAAGTCGACGGCATCATGCCCATCATGGACGAGGCATTGAAAGACGCAAACCGAGACGCGTTCGGACCGGGAGAAATGCTGATCGCGATCGATCCCCCGCGTCACGGAAAGTTCCGGGATCTCGTCTCCGCCCCGTTCATGCCGAACGCCTTGCAAGACACGACCGAAGCGAAGGCTGAACTGATCAGAAAGATCTTCGACGAACTCCCGGCCGATGGAATTATTGATTTGGTCGATGATCTCGCCGCGAAAATTCCAATGACGATAATTGCCGACATTCTTGGACTACCACAGGAACGCTGCAACGATTTACTCGCCTGGGGCAAGATGGCCTTGACCGCGTCCGATCCTGAGTACAACCAAGGCGATGCGGCAGCCACCACGGCGGCTGGGATTGGGCACATCAGAGACTGCGTGCGTGAGATCGCGATGCCGCGGCGCACTTGCCCACACGCGGACGCCTTGAGTGCCTTGGCCACCGGCACGATCGATGGAACGGCGCTCACCGAATCTGAAATCGTGCAAAACGGAACGTTGATGATCTTGGCCGGATTCGAGACCACTCGAAACTCCTTTTCAGGTGGATTACTCGCGCTCCTGCAACATCCCGATCAAATGGAGTTGTTGCGCCACGATCCCAAGCTTACCCGGCGTGCCGTTGAAGAAATGGTGCGTTGGGCGAATCCGGTGATCACACTCATGCGAGTCGCGACGAGCGATACGCAAATCGGTGAGCAGGCGATCAAATCCGGCGACCGCGTGGTCGTGTGGCTCGCGTCGGCGAATCGTGATGAAGACGTATTCCCGCGTGCGGACGAGTTCGATGTGACACGTTCGCCAAATCCACACATTGGCTTTGGTTTCGGCCCGCATACCTGCCTCGGCGGGCCGCTGGCGAAGCTCGAGCTTCGAATCGCGCTGGAGGAACTACTTAATCGCTACGAGGGATTTGAGGTCGTTGGAAAACCGGAACGAACTCAAGCGAATTTCGTTGGCGGCCTGAAGCGGTTTCCGATTCGGCTCATTGGCAGGAAGTCGACTGGCTCGGTTGCAGCTGCGGTTTAAGACCCTGCTTGCACCGATGCGGGACTTGAGTTGGAGGCGTATCAAATTCGGCGGTGGAATAAAGTCGAACGTAACTGGGCGCAGGGTGACGTTAGGGAACTAGCAGACGACTTTCGCGTCGAAACCAGAAGATCCAGGAACGTAATAAAGGCCGGATGCCGCTGGTAATTGGCATCCGCGAGCCTCAGCATGTTGAACGGTATCTGTAAATTGAAACACGAAATTATGGGAGATTGAAAATGAAGAAAGCGTTACTGGCGGTTAGTCTGGGTGCGATGTTGGGTGCGACGAGCATGGTGTCGGCGGCGGGCGGTTTCATGCCGTGGACCAGTATGATGAAAGACATCTGGAAAGCCTATGACAAAAATGGGGACGGGAAACTTAGCATGCAAGAAGTTGAAGCAATGGACCATACGCTAGGTCAGGACTTTCAGGGGTTCATGCCATGGATGAAAGATCATTTCGCCGATCTCGATGCCAACCATGACGGGGTAGTCGACAAAAAGGAACTTCACGGGATGATGGTAAAAATGAAATGGACGGATAAGGACATGGTCAATGGATGGTACAAAAATACGGGCTTCATGCCGCTCAATCCGGCCAAATAACCGATAGTTTGTGCAGGGCTACCCTAGCGTAGTAATGCAATCGACGAATCGACCAGCACCCGAGGTACTGGATCCAGGCCTCGGTTCTCACCACAATCCACCGACAGCCGATTCTCACTCCGCCTGCCGGTGCAACCAGCCATGACCATGTGAACTGGCGTCGTACGACACATCCCGAAGTCGTTGTCGCAGAGGCTCTCGCGGCACTGAAGGATCCCGTCTGTGGGATGACGGTGAACGCCCAGTCGCCGCATGCCGTCCGTTATCATGACGCCCTGCACTCCTTCTGCAGTGCGCGCTGCTGGCACCGCTTCAACGCAGATCCGGCGCGTTACCTGACTGGCTTGCCTGCTAAGTCGATTGCGGCATCGGGGCCGGTAGAGAGTGCAGTGGCGACGCTTTACACCTGTCCGATGCACCCTGAAATTCAACAAGCTCAACCCGGCAACTGCCCGCAATGCGGCATGCGCTTAGAACCCAGGGTCCCGACGCTGGCCGCGGACGATGACCACGAACTGCAGGCTTTCACGCGACGCTTCTGGTGGACGCTGCCGCTCAGTCTCACGGTGGCGTTTCTCGCAATGGCCGGCCATCGCATGGCTTGGTTCTCCGGTCCCACTCAGTCGTGGATTGAATTGGTGCTCACGCTGCCGGTGGTGCTGTGGGCCGGGCAGTCCTTCTTCGTCCGCGGCGTTG
>JAYUEZ010000341.1:0-11912 GCA_043738965.1 Gammaproteobacteria bacterium | reverse complement strand
AAAACCGTGACGCAGCGGCAAGCGCACTTTGAGCTGTTTATCGGAGCGCCGTACCGGCTACGAGAAGTTGCCGCGGCTCGGGGCTGGCGTTGGGTGTGTGGCCTCGCTGCTGGAAGGCGGTTGTACGCACGCGCTAATCGCTAGCCGTCGACCCGAACTGATCAGAGGCGCAATACGGTAGTCGTGCGCAGCCACGCCCGTGGCCAAGTGCCACCCGCGTAATTGAAATTCACCGTCCGGCAATCAGTTGCGGACGACATTGGATTAAAAAACTCGATCGTCAATCGCATTCCTTCTAAAGCGTGGCTTTCGGCGCGAGTTTCAACCTGCTCTAATTCGTTGGGTGTCCCACAATTTACGCCACAATTTTACGTTGGGTGTCCCATAATTTTTCATTACGTTGGGTGTCCCATAATTTTTTATTTTAAACGCGTCGCGCGACGTACGAGGAGCCCGCACAGCCCTAAACCAAACAACGCCAGCGTCCCCGGCTCCGGCACACTCACGCCGCCTTCGATCGCATCGTTATTGCACAACATGCCCCAATGCAGCGAGAGGTACTCCCAGGTACCTAATTCACCAGCGTTGGCGAGGCTTAAGTCGAAGCTAAGTTTCTTCAACGCGGGATCGATGGTCCACGTACCCGTATCGAGTACGTGGACAAAATTCGTCGCGTTGCGATTCACCGCCACCGCCTGACCTCGGCGCACGGTTATGTTTGATGCAAAGAAGCTGTCGGTCAGCAGCAGGTCTTGTTGGTTGGTACCGGTGAGTTCGTATAGCGTAAAGGTGCCGCTGTTGGCCGTGCTCCAGCGATCATCGAAACTTAAGCCGTAGCGCCAGGTCGTGCCGTTACTGGCATCGTCAAATTTGTGTCCGATGAGATTATCCGCGCTGGTATCGCCCGCCTTTACGAACGGATTCCATTTGCCACCCAACAACAAATCGCCGTAGCCGATGCCCTGACCGTTCAGGGTCGACGACGGATAGACGCCCACGTTGCCGACAAAATTGGTGAAGATATCGACGTCGAGTTTTCCGTTGCCGCGTCGGACATCGGCACTCGTGGTATCAAATAGATCCTTACGGCCGATTACGTCACCGTAGCCATAGTCGCGCGAGCCAATGTAGGTATCGAGCAGCGGAACGGCTTGCGCTGCGCCGCCACTAAGCGCGCCGATAAGGAGTAGACCACCGCCGACATATTGCTTCTTCATGAACAACGAACTCCAAGAATTTTAGGTGTCGCTCGCCATGGGACGACGGTCGTACGTGATAGAGGGAGCAATTTGTGTGCCGCTGGTCGCGCTTCGCGCTCGATTAATCGCAAGAATACCGCGGCAATCAGCGCGCTGTCGGCAAGCACGACGATGCGGATCAACGACCTGGCAATGACAACGCGTACGCCACTTTCGGACGTTAAAAATTGTGCGCGAATACGTCGCGCGGAGCGGCAGATTTAGAGGTGTGACGTGGTATGCATTTGGCGCTTAGCCACTGTCGTGAGGTAACGACCGATTATGCACAGCGTCGTTATCGTCACGGTTCAATGGGAGTGTTCACGTCGATATGGCAACGCGGGCAGTGTGCGATCCGCGCTGCTTGCAGCGGCGCCCAGACTTCGGCGAGTCCCAACTGCAGTAGTCGCGCGCCGCAACGCGGGCAACGGATCCCAAGAATGAGACCGAGCATCGCGCCGACGACGGCGACGAAGGCGCCAATCATGATGATCGGCGTGATCGCATGGATTAACACTGCCGCGATAAACGCCAGCCAGCCGACAATCGCCACCAGTAAATAACTTCGCGTGCGGCGGCCGAGAGTCGCTCTTATCGTTGCCACGGCCCTAGCCGGCTTGCAAGCTTGGACCCGTCAAGGTCTCGCTGCGGACGATTTCAGCGAGCGGGCGCCGATAGAGCCGCGCTGGTTGCGCCCCGTTTAGCGCCTTGCCAAGCGTTATCATCATGACGGGTATCGTGTTCGCATCGAGTTCAAGCAAGGTGGCGACTTTCGCCGCATCGAAGCCGATCATCGGCCCCGTATCCCAGCCGCGATCTTTTGCCGCATACATGAGCGTCATGGCGGCGAGCGCGCTTGAACGAACGGCCTCTTCGCGCTGCAAGCCCGGGTTATTTTGATAGACACCGGGAATCATCGGGACATATTTGTCGCGCATTTCTGTCGGCGCGTCGGCATAGATCCGCGCGACGTCGGCATAGGCATCGAGCCGGCCGCAGACCAGGATCACCGCCGCGCAATCCTCGACCTGTTGTTGACCAAACGCATGACCACGCAACGTCTGTTTGCGCGCCTGGTCACGGACCACCACGAAGCGCCAATGTTGTAGATTGAACGAGCTTGGTGACGAACGAACGTCGGTAAAAATGGCGATCAGCTCCGCGTCGCTAATCGAGAGATTAGGCGTATAGCGGCGGACACTGTGGCGGTTACGCGTGAGCTCAGAAAATCCCATGGGTAGATGCCTTTCGTATTATTAAGCGCACAGATGCATGACGTGCGATTGATGGTGAAGTGCCGGTAGTATCGCCGAAGACATCACAGGCGTGCAGCCCTTGGTGAATGTTGACCACGACTCGCGGAAGCGTGGGATAGACTCGGTAACGACGACAATGGATGCGGTAGGTATGCGAGTAACTAACGCGGGCGATAAGATCGCATATTCGCGGCTCGAACAACGTTGGTTTGCGACTCTACTGTTGTATACGGCAGCGCCGATCGTGGCGATTGTTGTGTATCGCATTCCACGCGGCATCGATTTCTGGTGGGATACGCTGATGGCAGTGGGCGTGATGGCCGGTGCTGGGCTTGCTCTGTTACCGTTGCTGAGCGCACGCTGGTGGGTGCAGCAGCATCGAGAAACGCCGTTCTTGCGGTTGATACAAGCCGTTCATCGTCATGTCAGTTATGTCGCACTCGCCCTAGTCGCCGTGCACATCGCGGGTCTGTTGGTGTTGGAAGAACGCGTGATCGAGTATTTGAAACTTTCGGCGTCGGCGCCGATGCTCGCCGGGTTGGTGGCGAGCGTGCTGTTTCTTGGCTTGATACTAACGTCGAAATTTCGCGAGCAGCTGGCTTGGACGTATCGCAGTTGGCGCTACTGGCATGCCGTGCTGTCGTCGCTCGCGGTGGCGTTAATGGCGTGGCATTTTCTCGGCGCGGGTTATTACTTTTCAAACGTGGGCAAGCAGGGAGCGCTTATTTGGCTGGTCGCGCTTCCAACCCTGTTGAGTTTACTTTTTCGGTATCGGGCGCCACCAGCAATAAGCACCGAGTCGATCGCGGTTGCCAGTACGCACGCCGCCATCGACGGGCGAAGTCGGCGCTTGGCCATGGCCATCGCCCTCACTTGGTTGGCGGCGTCGATGTTGTACGGCAGCCTGCAAGCGATCGTGCCCTCGCCCATCATGGATAAGCCGTGCGTCATCGAACCCTGCTTATAGGGTCAGCCGTACTCGCAGTCACTGCGGCGGCAGTGCTGTACTGGCGCGACCGGTTAGTGTTGGCGCGGCCGCTGCTCACGATTAATTTCGACCATCATGATCACGGCGCGGTGAAATGCGCGACTTGTCATCACAATTTCTTTGACAAGACCGGCCGCGATTCCTGCTATTTCTGCCACAAGATCCGGCCCGAATTGGCGCGCACGATTGAGCATGATTTTCATGCCTTCTGTCGCAACTGTCACACCAAGATGCGCGATTCGGGCTTCAAAAGCGGTCCGGTACGCCGCTGCGCACAATGTCATGGCGAAGCGGTGTGGACTGCGGAGGTGTCGCATTAAGTTTCTTTAGGTGTATTTCCCCGCCTCCGGCAATGCAGCCCCATAGCTATCCAAGAACGCGATCTCGCCAAGCGGTTTACGCTTCAGCTTCTTCGGAAATGGTTTCTCGGGCCAGCCGAGCGTGATGACCGCGGCAGTGGCGAGTTCATCGGGAATATTCAGCAGGCGTTTGATCTCGTTCTCCGACAAGACCAAGAGCGTGGTCAACACGGTGCCCAGCCCTTCACTCCGCGCGGCCAGCATCATGTTTTGGACCGCGGGGTAGATCGACGAGCCCGGCGTTAGTACGGTGCGACCAAGGTTGCTATCGAGCGCCGTCAAGTCCTGCCATCGGGCACACACGACAATCATGACCGGCACGTCCGCCAGATGGCGTGCGAAGTGATCCACGTTGGCTAGGAATTTCGGCGCGAAGCCGGATTTAATTTCGCCACTCGCGTATTTCTTGATCACCATATCCCAAATCGGTTGATAGAGATCATGGATGGCGCGCCGCTTCGCCGCATCGCGCACGACCACATAGGTGACAGGTTGATTATTACTACCGGTCGCGGCCCAGCGTGCGCTGTTTATCACCTTGGCCACCAGCGCGTCGGACACCGGATCCTTCTTGTAATGCCGGCAGGCGTTCAAGGTTTGCATTGCTTCTATGACGTCCATAACTTCCCCTCGCATCTGGTGGCTTTTAAAAAACCGAGCATAGAAGGGAACCCGGGCGACGCATAGAGGGAACTCCGGAATATCGAGTCGATAAGTTGCGCCACCGGCAGTAGCACCGCATGATCCGACCATCACCAACATTTCGAGTGAGGAGGTTGCAATGGCGGTAGTCGACTACACGGTCAACGGGCACGTGGCGATCATTACGCTTAATCGGCCGGAGGCGCGTAATGCACTCAATCCGGAAGTCGCGGCACGGCTGGCCGATGCATGGGTGGCGGTGCGCGATGATGATCGCGTGCGGGTCGCCATTCTGACCGGCACCGGTAGCTGCTTCTGTGCCGGCGCGGATCTGGGGCAACTGATCCCGCTGTATTCCGGCGCGCGTAAGGCGGAAAACGCATGGGACGAACGGGTGGTTGCCGACCGCGGCCTTGCGCGTCGCGCACTCTTGCGTGACTTTGATCCGGAGAAGCCGATCATCGCCGCTATCAACGGGCACGCCATCGCGGGCGGCATGGAGATTGTGCAAGGCACGGATATCCGTGTCGCGGTGTCCGCCGCGAAATTCGGCGTGCAAGAAGTGAAGTGGGCAATTTTTCCGGCGGGTGGTTCGAGCGTGCGGCTACCCGTGCAGCTGCCCTACGCGAAAGCCATGGAGCTGTTGTTGACCGGTGATCTGATCACCGCCGACGAAGCGCTAGGATTTGGGTTTCTCAATTACGTCGTCGACGATGTGTTGGCCAAAGCCATGGAAATCGCCAACAAGATTGCGGCCAATGGCCCGCTCGCGGTCAAAGCGATTCGGCGCTCCGCCAAAGCCTGTCTCGGCAAGCCCGAATTTGATGCACTACAAATCGAGAATGAGATCTCCGCACCGGTATTCCTGACGGAGGACGCAAAAGAAGGGCCGCGCGCCTTCATGGAGAAGCGCGCGCCGGTTTATAAGGGACGTTGAATTATCCGGGCGGCGCATGAAGATTCGCCGCTAAAGCGGCTCCCACAAGGGCGATAAGAGATCGCGGCGGGCGCCGGTTTGGTGGCGAATTCAGGCGCGCAATTCCGCGAGCACCGCCTCGGTTTCGCGCACCAGGTCGCGCACCACTTGCGCGGCCGGCTTGATGTCATCGATCAACCGCACTGATTCACCGGCGTAGAGCGCCGCTTGTTGGAGATCGCCGCGATAGCCGAGGATCGGTGGCAGCACCGAATATTTGGGAATGTCGACGACGCTGCCAAACATTTCGATTTGTCCGATGGTGGTGCCTTCTCCCGTGCGATGGCCTGGCGCGCCGCCGCCGGCGGCTTCCCATTCGTTATATTCGCGGTTTCGCAACACGCGATGTTCGGCATCCTCCCAGCCGACATCGAATAGGCGCGTGTAGACCGTGTCTTCGGCGCGCGCGCTGACCAACATGTCTTTGTAGGCTTGGACCACGCGCGCTTCAGTGGTGGCCAAAAATCGCGTGCCGAGCGACACGCCCTGTGCACCGAGAGCGAGCGCGGCCGCGATCCCGCGGCCGTTAGCGATCCCGCCCGCGGCGAGGACGGGCAGCGGGCGTAATTTGTCGGCGAGGGCCGGCACGATCGTCGACAGCGAGGTTTTGCTTTTTACGTGACCGCCGGCTTCGATGCCTTGCGCGATGATCGCATCCACGCCTTTCGCCGCGGCTTCCAGTCCTTCTTCGACGGATCCCACTTGGATAAAGACCTTGACCCCGGCGCGATGCGCGTCGTCGATATACGGCGCCGGATCGCCCCAGAACAGCACGATAAACGGCACGCGCTCCTCGATGGCGACTTCAATTTGGCCTTCCTTCATCATCGGCATGATGATGTTGACGCCGAAGGGTTTGGTGGTGAGCGCGCGCAAGGCTCGGATTTGTTCGCGCATCACGGGCGCTGGCAATCCGCCACTGCCCAATACGCCGCAGCCGCCGGCATTCGAAACCGCGGCCGTGAGTTCGGGACCTGATATATTCACGCCCATCCCCACCGAGAAAATGGGATAGTCGATACCGAGCAATTTGCAGAGTGGTGTTTTCAACATGGCGTGACTCGCGTGGGAAGGAGATGAGCTCCAGTGTAGCAAGCGCGCGGGGAAGCGCGAATCCCGAGTTCCCGCCGCCTCACCCTAGCCCTCTCCGGCGAGGGGAGAGGTGCACTCATGGTCTCGATTCTAGCGATCTAAAGTACGCAACCCCTTACCGATCCCACGGCGCGGCCAAAGTAACCTCGATGCCATACCGCGCGATGGCTTGGTCGACGACGGACCCGTTCACACCCCCCGCGCGCATCAAGGCATGCAAGGTGCTGACGACGATCTGATGGCGATCTACTTCAAAGAACTTCCGCAACGCCTGGCGCGTATCGCTGCGCCCAAAGCCGTCCGTGCCGAGGGCGTGAAACGGCGCCGCGACGTAGGCTGCGATTAACTGCGGATAGGCCGCGACATAATCCGTCGCGGCGACGATGGGAAGTAGGCCGTGCAGACATTCTTCGACATGACTTAAACGTGGCGACGCTTGGGGATGCAGTCGATTCCAGCGTTGTGTGTCGCGTGCCTCGCGCGCGAGTTCGGTGAAACTCGTCACACTCCAGATCTCTGCTTCGATCTGCCAATCGCGTTGCAAAAGTTCAGCGGCGGCGATCACTTCGCGCAAGATCGTGCCCGACCCTAGAAGTCGTACTTGGACATTGCCCGTCGCCGGCTGGTAACAATACATGCCGCGCACAATCGCCGCTTCCACCCCGGTGGGTAGTGACGGCTGCGCATAATTCTCGTTCATGACGGTCACGTAGTAGAACTCATCATGCTGCGCCTCCAACAGGCGACGCATGCCGTGATCCAAGATGATCGCCAGTTCATAGGCGAATGCAGGGTCATACGCCCGACAATTAGGCACGGTCGCGGCGACGAGATGACTCGATCCATCTTGATGCTGCAGGCCTTCACCGCCCAAGGTGGTACGACCGGCGGTCGCCCCGAGTAAAAATCCACGCGCGCGCTGGTCGGCCGCGGCCCAGATCAAATCGCCCACGCGTTGGAAGCCAAACATCGAGTAATAGATATAGAACGGCAGCAGCGGCAATCCATTGACACTGTAGGACGTAGCGGCCGCGACCCAGGACGACAGCGCGCCGGCTTCGGTGATTCCTTCTTCGAGTAACTGGCCATCTTTGACTTCGCGGTAGTAGAGCATCGATCCCGCGTCTTCCGGTTCATAGGTTTGGCCGACCGATGAATAGATGCCGACCTGTCGAAATAAATTGGCCATCCCGAAAGTGCGCGCTTCGTCGGCGACAATCGGCACCACGCGCGGTCCGAGTTCCTTGTCACGCAACAGCGCACTCAACACGCGCACCACCGCCATGGTGGTCGACATTTCTTTGTTGTCGGCCGCGAGCGCGAAGCTTGCGTACTGCGCCAATGGCGGGACGCTAAGCACTGGCGCGTCACGCCGACGGGCCGGCACAAATCCGCCGAGTGCCGCGCGCCGCTCTTTCAAATACCGCAGCTCGCGCGAGTCCTCGGGTGGTCGATAGAAGCGCAGCGCTTCCACATCGGCGTCGGACAGCGGCAAATGAAAACGATCACGAAACGCGAGCAGCGCCTCGACATCGAGCTTTTTCGCCTGATGCGCGGTCATGCGCGATTCGCCAGTCCCGCCCATCCCAAAGCCCTTTTTGGTTTTGGCTAGAATCACGCTGGGTTGTCCGCGATGCGCCTTGGCGGCGGCAAACGCTGCGTAGAGCTTTCGAAAATCATGTCCGCCACGGCGCAGCGCATCGATCTCGGCCTCCGACATATGGGCAACGAGTTTGGCGAGTTCGGGATCCTGCTGGAAGAAATTAGCCAGGTTATAACCACCATCCTTCGCGCCCAAGGTTTGATACTCACCATCGGGGGTCGCGGCAAAGATCCGTAACAGCGTGTGCTGGGTATCGCGTTGGAACAGTGCATCCCAATCCGATCCCCACAACACCTTAATCACATTCCATCCCGCGCCGGTGAACAGCGCTTCGAGTTCTTGAATGATTTGTCCATTGCCGCGCACCGGACCATCGAGCCGCTGCAAATTGCAGTTGATGATGAACGTCAGGTTATCGAGGTTCTCGCGCGCGGCGAGCGTGAGGCCGGCGATGGATTCCGGCTCATCCATTTCGCCATCGCCAAAGACTCCCCACACGTGGCGTGCATCGGTATCCGCCAAACCGCGATCGCGAAGGTAGCGTAGGAAGCGCGCTTGATAGACGGCGCTGATCGGGCCCAAGCCCATCGAGCCCGTCGGAAATTGCCAAAAATCCGGCATCAGCCACGGATGCGGATACGAACAGAGTCCATTGCCACTGACTTCTTGTCGATAGTTCGCGAGTTGCTGCTCGCTCAACCGTCCTTCAAGAAAGGCCCGCGCATAGACCCCGGGCGCGGAGTGAGGTTGGAAATACACCAGATCGCCACCGTGAGTTTCAGTGGCCGCGCGGAAGAAATGATTGAATCCAATCTCGAAAATTTCCGCGGCCGACGCATAACTCGCGATGTGTCCACCGAGATCGGCCGAGGCTTGATTCGCGCGCACGACCATCGCCAAGGCATTCCAACGAATAATCGACGTCAGCCGCTCTTCAAGAATCAAATCACCCGGATATGGCCCTTGACGATCGAGCGGAATGGTATTGCGGTACGCGGAGTACGGCTGCATCGGCGCCTTAACACTGATGTCGCGCATGCGCTCTTCGAGTTGATGCATCAGAAATTGCGCGCGTTCGCTACCGTTGTCGCGGACTACGGCGTCAAGCGAGTCAAGCCATTCTTGGGTTTCGTCTGGATCGGTATCGGCAGTCGTCGCCGGTAAGCTGGTTGGGGAGTGCGCTTGGTTCATTGAAATTCTCTCTACCCCCTAAGGTTCCGGTAATTGTAGCCGGGTGCGCGGACGAGCGTTAAGTCGCGCGACGCCACACACTGGCCAGCCAGTGTTGTTGCGCGGGTGGCACTCCCGCGGGCCGGTAGTAGTGCGTGATTTCAGTGAATCCAGCCGCGACCACATAGCTTTGCCACACGTCTAGCGTGTAATAGGCGCCGTAGCGTTCGCCGTTCCAACCCTCTTGATTTTGACCGCGCGGATTTGAACTAAACAGCACCCCGCCGATCTTCAAACAGGCGTGCAGTTGGCGTAAGACACGCGGCAGCGCCGCTGTCGGAATATGAAAGAGCACCGCATTGGCAAAGACGCCATCGAAATGTCCGGGCGGGAGATCTAATTCGAGAAAATCTTGGGTCCAGACTTCGCATTCGCTGTAGGCGCGGGCCATTTGCGCAAACCGGGTTGAGCCATCGAGTCCGATCGCGACGTGACCGAGTTCAGAGAAGGTTTTCAGATCACGGCCCGGACCGCAGCCGAAGTCGAGAACGGTGTGCGGTGGCACACCTTCGATGGCGTCGAGCAGGGCGCTGATGTTCTGCCGCACATCGTGATCGTGCGTGCCGGCCCAATAGGCATCAGCACGGGCTTCATAATGGCCGATGGTGCGGGTTGAAATTTCTTTTAGATCGGTCACTGGGCGCGCTTTGCGGGAGGAGCACCGTAGTCTATCCGCCAATGGTTCCGCGAGCACGTGCGCTAGGTTAGGCTGTGCCTTGTGCCGTCCCGCACGATGAACCGTTGGAGTATTCAACATGAGTGCCGAACTGAACCAAGGCGAGGTGACTGCACTAGGTGTCGATTCGAAGCGTCTCGCGCGCGTCACGCGGCGCGTACAGCAGGATATCGAGCAAGGCCTGTATAACGGTGCCGCCCTGATGGTCGCACGCCACGGCCAAATAGTACTCGACCTATGTGCCGGGTTTGCTGATAGGGATGCCACGCGATCGCTTCAACCCGATTCGATTTTCCATTTGATGTCCGTCACCAAGGCGTTGACCGCGGTGGTCGCACTGCGCTTGATCGAAGACGGCGTGTTCCGATTAACCACTCCCATCGCCGATGTCATCCCGGAATTCGGTCAAGCGGATAAAGAGACGATCAATGTTTATCACCTGCTGACGCAAACCGGTGGCTTGCCCATCGATACCCCTGGCGCGACGACGGACGTGATCGCTGACCTCGAACGTTACGCCGCGTGGACCTTCGATAAGCCAGCGAGTTGTAAACCAGGCGAGCGCGTCGCGTATTCGGTGTTGGTGGCGCATTCGGTACTTGGACTTTTCATGCAGCGCGCCAGTGGTCGTCCGTTCGTGCAATTAATGCAGGAATTGCTGTTCGATCCACTGGCGATGCGTGACACGGCGTTTGGACCACGCGCGGACCTAATGCCACGTCGCTGTCCGCTCGCGCCAGCCGCTTATTTATCGCGACCCGAGAAGCAGTCCGCCGCTGAACTCGCGGCGACGCACATTGCGCGCATTACCGGCTACGCGACCCATCCCGGTTCGGTTGCCCCTGGGGGTGGGGCGTTCTCGACGGCACGCGACATTCATCGCTTCGCCGAAATGTTACGTCGCGGTGGTGAACTCGACGGCGCGCGCATTCTGTCACCCGCCACGCTTGCGCTGGTCGCGCAAAATCATACCGGGCAAATGCCGAATCAAATCTTCAAGCATTTATTTCCCGATCGACGTTGGGTGGAATGCCCGGCGTATCTGGCGTTGGGCTTTTGGGGGCGGGGTTCAACCCCGACACCAGGTCCCTTCGGTGATTTCAATTCGCCGTCCACCTTCGGTGGCATCGGTCGCGGCACCACGCTGTTCTGGGTCGATCCCGTACTTGATATGACGCTAGTGTTGTTGACGACCGGGCTCATGGACGAAGCCGACAACTTTGTGCGGTATTCGACGCTGTCTGATCTCGTGGTGTCGGCGGTCGTCGATTATTCGGCGTATGGAAAATGCTGAGCAATTAATTCCAGCTAGCAATTTCTCCTGCGCCACTTCCGGGAGAGGGTTAGGGTGAGGGGAAAGTCATACGCCACTTGTTTGGTCGTTCCGAGTTTGCGTTCAGCTAGTGAAATCTCGTAATGGTCCTTGCGGGACGATTCGCGTCGGATTGATGCTCTCGTGGCTGCGGTAGTAATGCTCTTTGATATGCGCGAAATTCACGGTCTCGGCCACGCCGGGCACACGATACAGTTCGCGCGTGTAGCGGGTGAGATGGGGATAGTCGATCAGGCGCTTTAAGTTACATTTGAAATGACCGTGGTACACGGCGTCGAAGCGCACGAGGGTCGGAAATAAACGCCAATCCGCTTCGGTGATGGTTTCGCCGCATAAATAGCGAGTCGTCGCGAGTTGGGACTCGATGGCATCGAGCGTGGAGAAAAGCTCGGTGACGGCTGCGGCATATTGATCTTGCGCCGTCGCGAAACCGGCGCGATACACGCCATTGTTCACCGTGTGATAAATCCGTTCGTTCCAAGTATCGATCCGCGAGCGCAGCTCGACGGGATAAAAATC
>JAYUEZ010000340.1:0-4499 GCA_043738965.1 Gammaproteobacteria bacterium | reverse complement strand
GATTAGAGACAGCAATTTATGTGTGGAATTGTCGGCGCTGTAGCGCAACGTTTTGTCGCTCCGATCCTGTTAGAAGGCCTCAAACGGCTTGAATACCGCGGTTACGATTCGGCCGGGATGGCGGTTATTTCACTCAACCAAGCTATCGAGCGTCGGCGCGTACTCGGTAAAGTCGTCGGTCTGGAGCAGGAATTAATTACGTCACCCTTGGAAGGCGCCACCGGGATCGCCCATACCCGGTGGGCAACGCATGGTGAGCCGAGTAAGCGTAACGCGCATCCGCACGTCGCTGGTGATTTGGTGGCGCTGGTGCATAACGGCATCATTGAGAATCATGCAGAACTGCGCCGTCGACAAATCACTGAGGGCTACGAGTTCACGTCAGAAACCGACACCGAAGTCGCGGTTAACCAAATTCATCGCTTTCTACAAGGCGGCGATGACCTGTTAGCCGCGGTCCAAAAGACCGCGCTGATGCTCGACGGTGCGTTCGCCTTGGGTGTGGTAGCGAAGAGTGATCCGAATCGATTAATTGCCGCGCGCCGCGGCAGTCCCTTGGTGATCGGCCTTGGTATCGGCGAGAACTTTATTGCGTCTGATGTGTTTGCGCTGTTGCCGGTGACGCAGCGTTTCATCTTCCTCGAAGACGGCGATGTCGCGGACGTTCGACGCAACGAAGTCCTCATTTACGACGCAAGCGGGCAACGTGTCGAACGCGCGCAATCGATTTCGAACCTCGCGGCGGATGCGGCGGAGAAATCGGGTTACCGCCACTTCATGCTGAAGGAAATCTATACCCAACCGCGGGCGCTGGCCGAAACCCTCGAAGGGCGCATCGTCGGTGGCAAAGTGACCGACGAATGTTTTGGACGCGAAGCCGGCAAGCTGTTTGATCGCGTTAAATCGCTCACGATTGTGGCCTGCGGCACTAGTTATCACGCGGGAATGGTCGCCCGCTATTGGTTTGAAGCGCTCGCTGGAATTCCCTGTACGGTCGAAGTCGCCAGCGAATTTCGCTATCGCAAAACAGTCGTTACCGAGGGCGCGATGTTCGTGACAATTTCGCAGTCTGGCGAAACCGCGGACACACTGGCAGCGCTTCGTGAAGCCAAAAAATCAGGGTACGCGCTGACGCTCGCCATCTGTAATGTTCCCGAGAGTTCGTTAACCCGTGAGTCGGAACTGGTGCTGATGACGCGTGCGGGGCCTGAGATCGGCGTGGCGTCGACCAAGGCGTTCACCACGCAGCTGACGGCGCTGATGATGTTGGTCATCGCCCTGGGTCGTCGCCACGCGATGACACCTGAACAAGCCGCTCATCTCGTTAGTTGTCTAGAAAGTTTGCCGGGTAAGGCGAACGTCGTGCTTGAACTCAATGCAGCGATCGAGACCTTGGCCGAATCCTTCGTCAACAAACATCACATGCTTTATCTGGGACGTGGCTCAATGTATCCCATTGCCATGGAAGGCGCGTTAAAGCTTAAGGAAATTTCGTATATCCACGCCGAAGCCTATCCCGCTGGTGAACTTAAGCATGGCCCCTTGGCGTTGGTCGACGACGAAATGCCCGTGATCGCGATCGCTCCCAATAATGACTTGCTTGAAAAGCTCAAATCCAACCTTGAAGAAGTGCGAGCGCGCGGTGGCGAGCTCTATGTGTTCGCCGATTCACGCGTCGAAGTGCCAAACAAGCCGGGCTTCCACGTAATCCCGATCCCTAGCGTGGACGACGTTATTGCGCCGATTATCTACAGTATTCCGCTGCAACTATTGGCCTACCATGTGGCTGTGCTCAAGGGCGCTGACGTCGATCAGCCGCGCAACCTCGCGAAATCCGTGACGGTGGAGTAACTCGAGGACCTCGCGACCGATGGCAGATCAACTCATAGGGGCCGGAAGCGTACTAATTGTTGATGACGATGAGGACATGCTGCGCCTCATCGCGACCTGGCTCAATCACGCTGGCTACGCGACGCACACGGCAGCCACCGGCGCGGATGCGCTAACCCGTATTGCGATTTCGCGTCCCGATGTGGTCATCACCGATCTTTTTATGGAAGGGATGAATGGGCTAGCCTTGCTGACCAAGATCCACGCGTCGAACCCGCTGCTACCCGTCATCATGTTGAGCGGGCAAGCGCAGATCCCCGATGCGGTGCAAGCGACGCATCTCGGGACCGCGGCGTTTCTAACCAAACCGATCGCGAAAGAGCAGCTGCTAAAAGAGGTGCGACAACATCTGGCCGCGGCGACGGTACGGCGCGGACGAAATGGGATCTTCGCTGAACGGCTCATTCACCAGAGCGCGCTCATGTCGGAATTGATCGAACAAAGCGAGCTCCTGGCCCAGAGCGACGTGTCGATTTTCATCGCCGGCGAGACCGGAACCGGCAAGGAAGTCCTCGCGCACGCCATTCATGACGCGAGCCCACGGCGCGAGCAGCCGTTTATTGGTATTAACTGCGGCGCGATCCCGGAACAGCTGCTGGAATCCGAATTGTTCGGGCATGAGAAGGGTGCGTTCACCGGTGCACACAATCGTCACGATGGGCTATTTTTAGCGGCGGATGGCGGGACGTTATTTCTGGATGAGATCGGCGACATGCCGCACGGTCTGCAAGTTAAATTACTCCGCGTTTTACAAGACCTCCAAGTTCGGCCGGTGGGCTCGACCAAGAGCATTTCAATTAATGTGCGGGTGATTTCAGCAACGCATCATGATTTGGACGCGCTGGTCAAAGCGGGTGAATTTCGTGACGACCTCTACTATCGGCTTAATGTCATTCCGTTACGCATGCCAAGCCTTGCCGAGCGCCGCGAAGATATTCCGCTGTTGCTCGAACACTTTCTTGGTCGTCATGCCGAAAAAGCGCTCAGGCGTAAGAAACGGTTCGAGCCCGATGCGCTTGACTACCTCACGGCCGCCGCGTGGCCCGGTAATGTCCGCCAACTGATGAACGCGGTTGAACTCTGTGCCACGCTGACCACCGGTGAGCTAATTCCACTAATGATGGCGATGCGGGCGTTGCGCGAAGAATCGGGGAGCATGCAAACACTTAAGGAAGCGCGCGAGGATTTCGAGAAAAAGTATCTCATCAGCGTCATGCGCGTCGCGAATGGGAACGTCGCGACAGCGGCGCGAATTGCCGGTAGAAACCGCACCGAATTCTATAAATTGTTAGGGACGTATGGGATTGAAGCCGGTGAATTTCGCGCGGCTGCTGAATGATCGACCGCTGCCTGAACTGCGGGGAGGCTTGCCATGAATGCGCGTATCGTTGTCAAGATTGACCCTGATATAGAGGACTTGATTCCTGGATTTCTAGCGAATCGCCGGCGCGACGTGGAGTCGCTAAAGTCGCTGGTCGCTAAGCAGGATTACGCTGCGGTGAGGGTCATCGGTCACTCGATGAAAGGCGCCGGCGGTGGTTATGGCTTCGATCTCATTACTGAAATCGGTGACGCGATCGAATCCGCGGCGCTGCGTGTGGACGGCGACGCGATTATGGCCGCCACGGCGGAACTCGCGGATTATCTGGCGCGGGTCGAACCTGTTTACGATTGAACACGGATCACAACGAGATTGTATTGCCCGCGGCAATGGCCACCAGCCCGCGGCAACCGTCGATTTGGTTTTTTTATTCCGTCGCTCTGGCCTTAGGACTCGCGTTTTCGAGCGCCTTGTTACTGCTGGCGTGGAACAACGCGATCAATACCGAAACCCGCGCGTTTGCCTTTGAGTCGCTGTCGATTGACGACGTGACACGCGCCCGCGTGCAGGCCGCGGATGATTCGCTCTACGCGCTCGGCAGTTTTCTGCAGGCCGCGGACGTTGCGTCAAACGCGGAGGGGTTTCGCGTGTTCTGTAGCGATATTCTCAAGCATTACAACTTCATCCAAGGGGCGATTTGGTTCCGCGCGGGTGCTCCGGGATCGGGACAGTTCAAGCGGCAGAATAGCTGCTCATCATCGGCGGCGACGTCCTATCCGGAAACATTGTCGCTGGACTCGCACAATCAATACGCCCGTGATCTGGAATCCGCGCTCGAAACCGACACTGCCGTCCCGTTGTCGTTTGCAAAGCAGGCCTTGCCCGTGAGCCAATATGTGCTCGCGCGTCGCGTTCTGCACGCCGGTTCGTCGACCACCGATATCGCGGGTGTGGTACTCCTAGTAATTGATGCAACACGCCTCACCGAACAACTAGTATCCGACCCGGCACTTGGCATCGATATCTACCTCGAATCCGAAGGACTCGGCGGCCGACGGTTGTTGCTGCGTAAGTCTCAAGACCGGTCGCATGCGCGATCGATCCTCAAGGAATTGACGGAAACTAGCCAGGTGCGTTTTGACCGTTACTCGGTGCGTTTAAACACCAGCCGTGATCTGTACTGGGCGGATCTCGACCGCGCGTTGGTTTTCACCGCGCTGGTCTTGAGCGCGGGTATCACACTGCTATTGGTGGCGTTGGCGCGGGCTAAAGAATTGCAGACGCGTGA
>JAYUEZ010000339.1:0-1682 GCA_043738965.1 Gammaproteobacteria bacterium | reverse complement strand
AGCCCGGTGAAGGCCAGGATATAGACCAGAACGGAAGGATTAGTGGCGGTAACGGATAGCACTAGGTTGCTCGCGCTGAGGTTCAATAAATCGACGCGATGTTAGGTTGGGAAGCGACTCCCACCAAGCCGCACCGAGGAACGAGTGGTTTTATACAATGCCCGCCGCCTTCAACTCGGCAAGCTCGCCCGCACTCATGCCGAGCAGGCCTTGATAGACCTCGTCATTGTGCGCGCCCAGCATCGCGCCAGGCCAGTCGGTGCGGCCGGGCGTGTCGGTCAAGCGCGGAATAATCGCCGGAATTTTTAGCGTTTCACCGTCGACCATGACTTCCTCGAACAAGCCGCGCGCCTGGTACTGTGGATCCGCCACCATGTCCGCCACGCTGTAGATGGGACCCGCGGCGACCCCCGCCGCTTCGAGTTTGGCGAGGACTTCGCTCGCGGTCATCGCGCCGGTCCAACGTCCAATCAAGCCGTCGAGTTCGGTTTGGTGTTCCACGCGATTGTTATTCTCTTTGTAGCGTGGATCCTGCGCCATGCCAACCTCTCCCATCAGTTCACACAGCCGCTGAAACATGGAGTTGGTATTGGCACCGATAATAATCGTCTTGCCGTCCTGGGTCGGATAGATATTCGACGGCACGATGCCGGTCAGCGTGGAGCCGGAAGCTTCACGGATGATCCCCGCGCCGTCGTATTCCGGAACGACGCCTTCCATCAGGTTGTAAATCGATTCGAAGATCGCGACGTCGACGACTTGCCCCGCGCCGTGGGTGACGCGGCCACGCGCAATGTAGGCGAGCAGGATCCCGAATGCGGCATGCACACCGGCCAACGTGTCTCCAATACTTAAATTGGGGCGCACCGACGGCTGCCCAGGGAAACCGTTGACGTAACGAAATCCACCAAATCCTTCACACACCGAGGCAAAGCCCGGGCGCGGCGCATACGGTCCGGTTTGGCCGTAGCCCGAGACCCGCGAATAGATGAGTCCCGGATTGGATTGTTTAAATTCAGCCGGGCCTAACTCCCATTTCTCCATCGTGCCGGGCCGGAAATTTTCGATCAGCACATCGGATTGATTCACCAGCGTACGCAGGATGTCGCGCCCGCGCCGTTCGCGCAGGTCAAGCGTCACGCATTTTTTATTGCGCGCGATGCTGTACCACCACAACGAGGTCTCGTTCTTCACGATGCGCCAGCGTCGAATGGGATCGCCGCCATCGGGCGGCTCGACTTTGATCACCTCCGCGCCGTAGTACCCGAGAATAGTGGCGGCAAACGGGCCGGCTAACAATTGGCCAACCTCAATCACGCGCAGGCCCTCAAGCGGGCGTGGCGGACGCGCCGTAGCTTCCATGACGGGGGATCTCCGAGAATGAACTAGTAGGGTTGGTATTCTGCTTGGCGAAAGGGCGGGAATCCAGTCGGCGTTCTACCGGCGACAAAAAATCCGAGCAGAATGCCGCACACATCGGCGAGTTCATCGGCCAACGACGCCGTACGCTCTGGGGTCAAGGATTGCAAGCCTTCGATCACCAAGCCTAAGACCGCAAACCCGATCGCGATAATTAGCCATTGGCGGCGTCGATAGCCCAGCGCAAACCACCACATCAACGCGGCATAGGCGAATGCGTGATAGAGCTTATCGCTATTATCGAAGCCCTCGATCATCAAAGC
>JAYUEZ010000338.1:0-4515 GCA_043738965.1 Gammaproteobacteria bacterium | reverse complement strand
ACCCATCATGATGGCGCGTACGCGCATCGGATCTGTCATCGCGCTTCTCCTGAAAGTTTCGGTCAGCCGCCGCAGCCGCCCAAGGTAACCTTGACCAGTTTGATGGCATAGAAGACACCGGCGTCAGTTTTGACGATTGCATGAATATTCGAACTTTCCGCGACTTTTACCCGGGTTGCGACAAAGGGATCTGTGCCGTCCGGAATTTCGAACGCAGCCGACATTACGTGCGGATTTTTTTCGACCAGGATCGCGATCGAACGGGTGTTCGGCAGCTTGCTCTCGATTTCCACGGGAACCACCGCGCCGTTCTCTGCGATATCGGGCGCCTTGAACACGATGTCGGTAGACGCTTTCGGATTACTTGCGCCGAGCGCCTTGAGTGCCTCGCTGATTGCAGTGGCTTCGAACACCGGGCGGGTCTCCGCCGCATCCACAAGACGCGGTTTGAGGCCCGCTGCGACGGCGAGGGCCGATACCGCAACCTTACTGGTCAAGCGAAGAAAGACTCTGCGGGTCTGATTCACACTACTCACTCCTGCTGGTTCGGCGCCGGAAAAAAGGGCCCTATCAGGGGCGCGATCAGCGCACTCGATCACAACTTAGATTGTTAACCGTCCTTCATAAACTTCATTCACTTGCCGCACTGGCGAGTATCCAGCCTAAGATCGTCCTGATGTCGCCGTCCGCGATCTCGGACTGCGGCGGCATCGCGACGCTTCCCCACACCCCACTGCCACCTTGTTTGATCTTCGAAGCTAGCGTGGTGCCGGCAGTAGCGTCCTGGGCGTAGCGTTTCGCAACCTCGGCGAATCCAGGCCCGACGATCGCGCGATCCACACCATGACACGCAAGACAACCGTGGGTACGAGCGAGTTCAAGTGCGTCGTGACCGGCAGACGGGGCGGCAGGGAGTGACGGCAGTGTCGCATGATTCATCACGGCCAGTTGTCGAAAATGTAAGCGAATGTCGCCATACATTTGGGCGGTGAACCCTGGCGGTAGCTCGGAGGTAATCGCGTTAGGGCTCGGACAATTTTTCATGCACATCGTGTTCTTGACGTCCGGCTTGCCGGTAACCTGCATAAAGCCATGTTTGAGCGTAAAGCCATCCCGATTTGGCATCGGCACCTTGGGCAAGGTCTGCGCGTTTAGCACGGCATTGGCCGGCACGATCTCGTTGAGATTGAGCACGTAGGCGGTGACCGCGTAGACCTCGTTAGCGGTAAGCGTTTTCGAGTTATTGAACGGCATCGCGCGATTGATGTAGTCCCACAGCGTGGTAGCGTAGTTTAGTTTACTGCCCACGGTGCGCTGTGGCGTCAAGGTCGCGAGCGAGCCGATGCCACCCGTGAGCGCAATGAAATCCGTGCTCTCGCCGAACGTGCCATGACAGCTTGCACACTGTGCGTCGTAGATCTTCTGACCCTCAGCGACAGAGCCTTGGCCGGGCGGCAGGCCGGTGCCGTCTGGCCGCACATCGATATCCCAACTCGCGATCTCCCCAGGCGCCACCGCGCGACCCAGCGAATGCCAGGGCGCCGCGGCGGCCACAGCGCCGCACCACAAGGTCGTCGCACTGATCAGCACACGCCAATCAAACCTGCACATTACGGACCTCGCCAGTGGCCTGCACCTGCCACGTGTAGATCGCGTTGTTGTGATAGAGCGAACGCGTGCCGCGTACCTCGCGCAATTGTTTAATCGCCGGCTGCACATATCCCGTGTCATCGACACACCGACTCTGCAGCAGCGCGGGCGCGCCATCCCACACCCAGTCGCAACGAAACCGCGTGAGGGCTTTGGAGGCGATGGGTTCCTGCAGCCGCGCGGCCTGCCAGTTGCGGCCGCCATCGATTGAAATATCAACCCACTTAATCCGCCCACGACCCGACCACGCGAAGCCAGTGATCTCGTAGTAGCCACCCTTGTCCAACAAGCTCATCGCACCGGACGGCGAAGTGATCACCGATTTTGCTTCCTGAATCCACGTGAACTGACGGCTTTTGCCATCCGGCATCAGATCGCTGTAGTGCAGAGTTTCTTCGCGCGTGTGCCACGGCTGGTCGCCGACTTTGATGCGGCGCAGCCATTTCACGCTCGAAACGCCCTGCACACCGGGTACGAACAAGCGCAGCGGGTAGCCGTTTTCGGGACGCAGCATCTCGCCATTCTGCCCGTACACCACCAGCGCATCGTCGAGTGCCATGGCCAGTGGAATCGTGCGGGTCAAGCCCGCGCCATCGGCACCTTCCGCGAGCAGGAACTGCGCGCGTTGCGTGTCGAAACCCACGTCTTCGAGCAAGGTCGAGAGCAGCACGCCCGTGTATTCGGCGCAGGACAACATGCCATGCGAAAACTGCACCGTGGGCACCGCGACATTCGCCCACTCCATGCCAGAGTTGGCGCCGCATTCGAGAAAATGAATCCGCGAGACCGCGGGAAAACGCAGGAGATCATCCATCGTATATATTTTGGACTGCCGCACTAGGCCGTGAATGACCAAGCGATGCTGGTAGGGGTCGATGTCGGGCAGACCCGCGTGATCACGTTCGAAATGCAAGCCATTCGGCGTGATAACGCCTAGTAAATTTTGCAACGGCGTGAAGGCAATGGACGACTCGTTGGTACGCGTGAGTCCGGGGCTCTGGCGACGGATGATGTTGGCCTCATAACGCGACGGAACACCATACGGCTGCGTGGCCACGGGCTTGCCGAGCTGCCTCGACCACGCAGGGACCGCGAGCGGCACAGCGGCCGCATCTGCCGCAAGTCCACGTCGCGCGATGAGCGTGGCGACCCCGCCGACCAACCCCTGCATAAATATCCTACGCGGCAGCCCGTCAGGGCCGACGAGGAATTCGGGCGCCTGAATTAGACGGCCTCGGCGCGGCACTTCGTGCTTCATCGCAATGGGGTCTCGCGCGCTAATCGTGTGCCGGATCGACTTTTATCATATACTCCCCCCCGTATGCTGATCTGACTATAGGCTCGACTCGAAGAGGCGTCAACACCGCACGACACCTCCTGCGAGCCCGGCCCGCAAACTACGCAACATTGCTGTGAGGATAATTCGATGATCGAACATTTATTCCCAACCGGCGTCGCGCACTATCTCGCGGGCGGGATCATGATCGGCCTCGGGGTGAGCTTAGCCTTTGTTATGACCGGCTTGGTGACCGGCATGAGTACGTTTTTCACATCGACCTGGTCGTATTTTTCGCGGCTCCCGTATTTTCAAGCCCAGCGCTTTGTCGACACACGGCAATGGCGGCTGGTCCTCGCGATCGGCCTCGTGTTGGGTGCAGCGCTGTGGATGCTGACCTTAGGCGGTAGCCAACTGCAGCACACGGGAGTTGCATGGTGGCAGCTCGCCATCGGCGGTTTCATCGCCGGCTTCGGCGCGCGCATGAGCAATGGGTGTACGTCCGGTCACGGGATCTGCGGTCTCGCCTTCTTGCAAGTGCCTTCGCTGCTGGCCGTCCTCGTGTTTTTGACAACCGCCATCGTAACCGCGCACCTGGTGCGCAGCTTGGGAGGTGTCTGATGAAGCCGAAGTCTTTGCTCGTAATATTGATGACCGGTGTGTTGTTTGGATTCGGACTCGCGCTGTCGACCATGATCCAACCGGAAGTCGTGCTGAGTTTCCTGCGTCTTGAGGATCTCGGATTGCTGTTCGTGCTTGGCGGTGCCGCGTCGGTCACAGCAGTCTGCTACCAGCTTGTGCCCCGCGTTCTCAACAAACCGATACTGGAAGCAAACTTCGGCCGCCATAGCGCGAGTCTCGATAGGCAGACCCTGGGCGGTGCCGCGCTGTTCGGTATCGGCTGGGGCCTTTCCGGGGTCTGCCCCGGTCCGGCCATCGCCAGCCTGGGTGCCGGCAACTGGCCGGTTCTGTTCGCGCTGGCCGGTCTTTTTGCAGGCGCTTATGTGCAAGGCTGGCTTGCCAGTCGCGCGCACACTCGGTGCCCCGAAGGCCGGTTCACTACCGGCGCGATAGACAGCGGACGCCCTGAGGGAGGTTAACCAGGTACTCCACCTTGAGAGATTCTAACCTCGCGATCGCATCCTTTTCGGAATTGGCCGATTCGAGTGTCTGAGTAAGTCGCGTTTTCCAACGCTCCAAAATTGTATCGTTGTACTCAGAACTTACTCCGACCCCTAGTATAAAAGCCTGAGCGTTATGCCTCCGGTATATCTTTCATCGGACTAACCTCGGTGACGTTCTTGGTAGAGCCATTTGTAATTTATAGTAACCGTGTTGTCGCCGACGTCGAATTTGAGCCATTCGCAAGGCGTCTGCCGCCCTTACGCTGAGCCAGCCCGGTGTGCTCAGCAGCCGCGTCGTCGCTGGCGTTGAGGTCTTTAAAGCTGGCTCATAGCGACGCCGGCACGATGGCCCAATTTGAGGCCAGCGCCAACATTCCGCAGCAGTACGACGGAAGTCATGCGCATTTTGCGCGGTAGAGAACATCCGATTCCACTCGACTGGCACATGCTTGCCTCCGGCCACGC
>JAYUEZ010000337.1:0-4519 GCA_043738965.1 Gammaproteobacteria bacterium | reverse complement strand
TTGCCGCCGATCAGTTTCTCGACGTCATCACCAATACGGTTTTTCCGGCGCCGGTGTACAAAATGTACGGTGGTCTCGTCGCCAGCGATACGTACGAGCCGGCTGGCTTCAAACTAAGACTCGGCCTCAAGGATGTGCGACTTGCGCAAAGCGCGGCCGATGCCGCGATGGTGCCGATGCCGCTCGCGGGTCTGCTCCACGATCAGTACATGACGGCCATTGCGCGCGGTTATGGGGATTTTGATTGGGCCGGGATCGCGCGCTTGAGCGCGGAAGCCGCGGGCTTGCCCGTTAAGTCGTAGGCGCCGCGCGATGGTGGTCAGCTTGACGCGATTTGGAGTGGCGTGGTGAAACCAACGCCTAAGCCGCGTATTCCACGCAGCCTCACGATCTTGCTGCCGCCCGTGGTCGCGATGCTGGCGGCTTGGTTTTATACTAGCTGGCAGGTGCAAAGTGCCGAGCGCGAAATGACGCAGTTTTGTGCCGAGCGCAACGCCGGCACGGTAGTCTCGCAATTTGTGCAGGCGGCGCTCGCCAAGAAATTTGCAGTCGCTAAAACCAAGCCTGAGGCGTCGAGTTTGACGGCGTCGGTCGCGGTTTATAGCTTAAGACAGGAGATCTTTACCTGCACCGCACACCATGACGGCGTGCGTGTGTTGTCCGCCGTTTTCGGTCATATCAGCCAATAAACCCGCGAAATTCGCGCCGCGACGGTTGTTTCCCCCTCAAGCCGCTCGTTCTCAAGGTCGCTAACGCGTCATGAGTTAGTGGGCGCGCGACGGCGCGCGTCCACGGACCAGCTTCAAGAGGAGTCCGATCGATGGTCACCACCGTAACGTCCCCTGCGCCGCGTCTGCAATCCGCGCCGCCTGTCACTAGTGTCGACGCGATGATTAGCGAAGTCACGGCGCTCGCGTCCTTGCCTGGCGCCTGTCACCGCGTGATGGAAATCGCCGACGAGCAACGTGCTTCGGCACGTGACATGGCGGAGGTCATCAGCCTCGATCCGGGATTGGCGGCACGCGTGTTGCGGCTGGTCAATTCGGCCTACTACGGCCTGCCGCGACAAATCGACAACATCGCGCAAGCGGTTCATCTCATTGGCACGCATGCACTCCGCAACCTGGCCCTGGCGACCGGCGCGGTCTCCGCGTTCAAAGGGATCTCGAATCAGCTGGTGGATATGGATAGTTTCTGGACTGCGAGCGTGCATTGCGGCTTGATGGCGCGTGCGTTGGCGCGCATCGCACGCCATCAACAGCCCGAGCGCTTGTTTGCCACCGGACTGCTGCACGCCGTCGGTCAGTTGGTGATGTATCACCGCGCACCGGAGCGCGCCACTTTAGTGCTCGACCAGATCCGGACCACGCCACAGGCCCGCCCGCACATCGAACAACAAGTGTTTGGTTTTACGTATTGTGAAGTCGGCGCGGCGCTACTCGAGGCGTGGCACTTGCCGGCGAGTATGTGGTTACCGATTTTGCATCATCGCACGCCACAGCACGCCAGCGATTTTCGTTCGGATACGGCGCTATTAACCATCGCGCAGGCGGTCGCCGCGGTGGTTGAACCCGGTGTTAAGGCGCCCGGCGTTCCGACTTCAACCACGCCCGGCATCGATCCGGTGGCCTGGATGCAATGCGGACTGGTCGCGGAGGTCTTGGCCCCGGCCTTTGAAGAAGTCGATGCCCAATGGTTCGACGTGATCGAAATCATCGTCCCGGGCGGCACACTCGTTTATTAACGCGGCGCCGCTCCCGTTCCCTAAACGATCTATGCTGGAGGCTAGATTGAATCGGGGACACAGCGATCATGAGCGCGCCGCAGACTGACGACGTTCGAGTTATTGGGGCCACCGACGTCATTGCCCCGGCGATTTTAACCCACGATTTACCCCTGACGCCGCGCGCCGCGGATACGGTGCTGGGCGCGCGGCGGACCTTACGCGAAATTCTAGCGGGTTGCGATCGGCGACTTATCACAATCGTTGGTCCGTGTTCAATTCATGATCCTATTGCCGCCCGCGACTACGCGTCGCGCCTGGCCGACGTGGCGAAACGCCTGGCGCGCGATCTTTTCGTCGTCATGCGCAGTTACTTCGAAAAGCCGCGGACCACAGTGGGCTGGAAAGGACTGGTCAACGATCCGGGCCTCGACAATAGTTATCGCATCAACGACGGCCTGCACATCGCGCGTGGCTTGTTGCTCGCGATCAATGAAGTGGGGTTGCCGGTCGGCACCGAATTTCTAGATCCAATCAGCCCGCAGTACATCGCCGATTTGGTGGCGTGGGGCGCGATTGGCGCGCGGACCACCGAAAGTCAGGTGCATCGTGAACTCGCGTCGGGGCTGTCGTGCCCGATTGGATTTAAAAATGGCACCGACGGCAGCGTGCAAATAGCGGTCGATGCCGTTCAAGCCGCTTCTCACCCGCATCATTTTCTCGGCGTGACTAAAGCGGGCACGGTGGCCGTGATTGCAACCGCCGGTAACCCCGATTGCCACGTGATCCTGCGCGGCGGCACGAAAGGGCCGAACTTTAACGCGGCTGCGATCAACGCGGCAGCGGAACGCATGCAAGCGGCCGGCGTTCGCCCGAACTTGATCGTGGATGTGAGTCACGCCAATTCGAGCAAAGATCATCAGCGTCAACTCACCGTGACCGAAGACGTCGCGGCGCAAATCGCGGGCGGTGAAGGGCGGATTGTCGGCGTGATGATCGAAAGTTTCCTAGTCGCCGGCCGCCAAGAGCCTCGTTCGGGCCAGGCCCTGACGTATGGTCAAAGCATTACCGATGCGTGTCTTAATTGGCACGATACGGTCATGTTACTGGAGCGCCTCGCCACGGCGTCGGCGGCGCGGGCAGTGCCGCCATGATCTTCGACAATTTACCGCCGCGCCGTTTTGCCGCTTCAATCCGTATTGAAGGAGGAATCGCCAGCGAGTGAAGCGGTGTTTCGAGCAATCTAAAGGATGGTAATGAAGGACTCGTATGTAGCCGACGAAACGCGCTGGGCTGGGTGGATGGCGGCTGCACAAGGCGGCGACCGCGAAGGTTATACCCGTCTGCTCGCTGAGATTGGGCAGGCTATCGAAGCTTATATTCGCGTGCGCTTTGGACAGCTCGACGCGTTGGAAGACTGTGTGCAGGAATGCCTAATCGCCATTCACGCCGCACGCCATACTTACGACCCCGCGCGCCTGTTTCGACCGTGGTTATTCACGATCGTGCGCCACAAGACGATCGATCTCTTGCGGCAGCGCCAGACCTGGATCGACGCGCAAGCAATGGCACCAACCGCGACCGACGTGCGCGATACCGACCGCCTCATGCGCGTGCTCGATGGAATAAAAATTTTGGAACGACTTGCGCCGGATTATCGTGAGATGGTCGCGCTCGCCAAGTACGGTGGATATTCGATCGCCGAGGCGGCGGCCTGGCTCGGCATTTCGGAGAGCGCCGCCAAAGCGCGTTTACAGCGGGCGCTGGCCGCGATCCGCAAGCTTCTGGAAAGTGAAGGGGTCATGGTATGAATAAGCCGCGCGCAGCGCTGATCGCGGACTTGGTCGCGACCGCGACTCCAGTGATGCGGCCGGGCAAGACAAACCGCAATGCCGTGTGGTGGCTACTGATCGCCGGCATGATCGCGTTCGCGGCAATTCGAATCACAGGTCCTTTCCGCAGTGGTGTGCTCGAACAACTCGTGGCCGCACCGCGCTTTCTATTTGAATCATTACTAGGATTCGCGGCGATTATGAGTCTGGGGCTGACTGCATTCCGCACCGGAATTCCCGATGCCACTTCGATTAAGCGGCGAGTCGCGGTGCCACTTTGGTTGCTCGGCGCGTGGGTTGGCATGTATGTGTTGGGCTTGTTCGATCCCGCGTTGACGCCGTCGATGAGCGGCAAGCGCGCGCATTGTGTCGTCGAAGCCTTGGTCTGGGGCGTGCCGGGACTGGCCATCGGCTGGATCGCGTTGAAGCGATTGTGGCCGTTGCATGGCGCGTGGTCGGGTGCCTTGCTCGGCCTCGCGGCCGGCGCGATGCCCGCGCTCATCATGCAGTTTGCATGCATGTACGAGCCACGCCATATTTTGTTGTTCCATGTACTTCCCGGTCTCAGTCTCGGGTTGATTGGCGCGATCCTTGGCGCTGTTGCTTTGCGTCCACGCTGATCCCGCGCATCGTTTTGCTCGCTCACCCCGTATTGGTGGCTAGCGGCTTTCCGGCCTTCATCGGCCAGACGGCCGTGCCTTCTAATCAACGGGGAGAATTTCATGCGCAATTCAACTGCGATTTTTACCGCCGCTTTCGCGGCATTCACTATTCCGTTCGTGACCCAGGCCGCCCAAGTGCAGGTGAAAGTCACCGTGGAGAATCTGGCGCCGACCAATAGCGTGAGCTTTGCGCCGCTACGCCTTGGCTTCAATAAGGGGACCTTCGACGCCTTCAATCTTGGAAGCGCCGCCTCCGCGCCGATTATTTCAGTCGCCGAGGGCGGCGGTGGTGCGGCGTGGTT
>JAYUEZ010000336.1:0-4546 GCA_043738965.1 Gammaproteobacteria bacterium | reverse complement strand
ATCGAAGTCCGCGCTCGAAGGCGAGCGCAAGCAAGTGACGGTGCTGTTCGCGGACATTCAGGGTTCGATGCGGCTCGCGACAGGGCTCGACTCGGAAGCGTGGCATCAAATCCTTGAACGCTATTTCACTATTCTGGCCGCTGCCGTGCATCGCTATGAGGGCACGGTCAATCAATACACTGGTGACGGCATCATGGCTTTATTCGGCGCGCCCATCGCGCATGAAGACCATGCGCAGCGGGCGTGCTTCGCCGCCTTGCAAGCGCGCGATGATCTCCTGCGTTACACGGATGAATTACGGGTTTCGCGTGGGATCAATTTCGGCACGCGGATCGGTCTCAATTCGGGCGAGGTGGTGGTTGGCAAGATTGGCGACGATCTGCGCATGGACTACACCGCGCAAGGCAGCACGGTCGGCGTGGCGCAACGCATCGAGCAAGTGGCGGCGGCAGGCCGTGTCTATATGAGTGGCACTACGCAACGCCTGGTCGAGAGTTATTTCCAGGTCCGTGGTGTGGGTGACACGAAGCTCACCGGCATTGATCAGCCAGTCGCCCTGTTTGAATTGCTGAGTCCCGGCGCCGCGCGCACTCGTCTCGACGTGTCTATCACGCGTGGCTTGTCGCGCTTCGTGGGACGTCATCACGAGATGCAAAGCCTGAACGCAGCGCTGGCGCGCGCGGCCGATGGACACGGCCAGGTGGTTGGGGTGGTGGGCGATCCGGGTCAAGGAAAAAGCCGCTTGTGCTTCGAGTTCGTTCAGCACTGTCGTGCGCAGGGCCTCATGGTCGTCGAAGGTCGCTGCCCGGCGCATGGTCGCAACATTCCATTCCTGCCGATTCTCGAACTTTTTCGCGCGTATTTTGGTATTGCGCTCGCGGATAGTTCGGAGCTCGCGCGGCAGAAGATCGCGGGTAGCTTGGTGTTGCTCGATGCGGCGCTGTCGGCCCAATTGCCGGTGCTGTTTGAGTTCATGGGCGTGGGCGATCCCAAGCATCCCGCGCCGATACTCGATGGCGACATCCGCCAGCGTCAACTCTTCGAGATCATGCATCGCGTGTATCGCGCGCATACCGCCGAACGCAAATTGGTCGTGACCTTGATCGATGATCTGCATTGGATCGATCCTGGTAGCGATGCCTTTGTCGCGCAGATGGTCGCGGCCACCGCTGGCAGTCATAGCCTGCTGCTGCTGAACTTTCGCCCGGAGTATGTCGCGGCCTTTGCGCGCAAGCCGCACTATCAACAATTGCCGCTGGTGCCATTGGGCGTCGAGGCGGCAACGGAATTGATAGCGAGTTTAATGGGGACTGATCCGTCGCTTGCCACCTTGGCGCCGCGCATCGCCGAATGGACGGGCGGCAATCCGTTTTATACAGAGGAGCTGATTCTTGCCCTAGCGGAAACGGGCCATCTTTCAGGCAAACCCGGCGTCTATCTGCTCGCCACCGATATTAGTCGGCTGCAAGTCCCCGTGAATGTGCAGACCGTGCTCGCGGCGCGTATTGATCGACTACCGGAAAACGCGAAGCGCCTACTACAAAGTGCCGCGGTGATCGGCTTGGTATTCTCGGAAACGGTGTTGAGTACGATCAGCGAACTCACACCACTCGACCAAGCGCGCGCACTCGACGTCTTACAGAGCGGCGATTTTGTGCATGAACACGCGTTGTATCCGATTCACGAATACGCGTTCAGACATCCGCTGACGCAAGAGGTGGCGTACCGTTCCTTGTTACAACAGCGACGGACGGTGTTACATGGCGCGGTCGCGCGCGTAATCGAGAGCGAGCAGGGCGCTAAGCTCGACGAATTCGCGGCCCTCCTCGCGCACCATTGGGATGAGGCCATGGAACCTGCGCAAGCGATCGGCTGGCATCGCCGCGCGGCGATGCGCGCCGGAGTTGCGGATCAAGCCGCTGCGCGTCGACATTGGGCGCGGGTACGTGTGCTAGCGGATCAACTACCTGCGGAACAAACCATTCTCACCATCGGCGCTGAAGCGTGCGTTCAGTACCTGTCGCTTGGTTTTCGCCTCGAAGGCTCTCGCGAGGAAACGCGCCAAGTTTTTGAGACGGGTAAGCGATTCGCCGAGCGTGCACAGACTCCCAAACTATTGGCGCTGATGACTGCCGCTTACGGCGCGAACATCGGCCTTGCGTATGGCGATATGCATCATTTCTTGTCGCATACCGAAGAAGCCACAAGGCTGGCCGAAGTCGCAGCTGACATGGATGCGCTCGCCGCGGTACAGCTTTTCCGAATTGATGCATTCACGTGGGCTGGGGATGTCGAACGCGCGCTCTCGATCGGATTGCAGGTCCGGGAATCGCTGGCCGGGGATGTTCAGGCGGGAACCTCTTCGATCGGCTTTAGCTCATACGCCAACGTCATAAATCATATCGGAATCGCCTACCTTTTCATGGGCAAAGTGCCGGCGGCGCATCTCCATCTCGAAGAAGGATCACGACTTGCACAGCGTTTGGGTGACCCGGAACCCGCCCTCTGGGCCACCCTCTGGATGTGCTATTTATCCGCGCTGCAAGGTGACATTCATCACACAGAACGGCATGCAGCCAGTGTCGCCGAGCTTGGTCGCCACTTCGACACCCCAATGGTTCAGCTTTTCACGTTCTACGCCGCGGGGCTCGCACATCTCATTTCGGCACGGTGGACCGATGCGCTGGTAATGTTCGATGAGGCGTACCGCGTAGGTCATCTATGGAACTGCGGAAGGGTCGGCTCTCCCGAAGTGATCAGCGGACTCGCCGAAGCGCATCTCGGGCTTGGCGATCTGGACGCAGCAATTGGTTATGCGACGGAGGCAGTCGACTTCTGCGAGTCGAATGGTCTCCTGCATTGTCCTTGGCCATGGACAGTGAAGGCACGCTGCCTGATTGCGCGCGGCGACGCCGAGAGTGCTTTGCGCGCGCTACATTCCGCCGCTGCCGTAATCGCCAAGACCGGCGCGAACGCGCACCTCGGTGAACTGCATGAGACATGTGCGACTTATGCTCAAGCTTTCGGCGGACCCTGGTCACAGGCTACCGAGCTCGCCGCCGCTCGCGAACACTATGCAACGTTAGAGGCAAGCGCGCATGTCACGAGGCTGGACGCGGTCGCCGCAAATGTAGGTCGGGTTAGCGCAGCGTAACCCGACGAACTGTTGGACGGGTGGGCCGGGGGGAAGTGCCGGGAATCGTGCGCGTGAAGGGTAAATAATTGGGGTGGCAGCTGTGTCGGGTTACGCTGCGCTAACCCGACCTACGAGTGCTCAAACCGCGCAGAGGTCGCGGTTAATTTCGTATACTGGTGAAGAATACCAAGATATCCGCATGATTGAACGTCTTCTAACCCTAGGCCCGCGTGGCCGCTTAGTGATGTTCGCGCTGCTTGTCCTCGTGAGCCTCGCGGCGATTTCGCAGTTACCCCATCTGAAGATCGATCGCAGTGATGAGCGATTAGTCGGCGCCGACGATCCGGGCTGGCCTGCGTTGCGCCAGATGCAAAAGGACTTCGGTGCGGAGCAAGCGGTGATCGTCTATCTGCGGGCCAAGGATCTGTGGACCACGGCGCGACTCACCGCCATCCAAAAAGCCACGTACGCGCTGCAAGACGCGCCAGGCATTATCTCAGTCAAAAGCCTGCTGTCGGCGACCAATATCCGCGACAAGGGCAGTTTTGTAGACGCCGGTCCGCTAGTCGATATCGTGCCGACCACCGCCGAGGGTCTAGCGGAGATCCGCGCCGACGCGCGCTACAGTCCGCTCATCCGCCGCAACTATCTTTCCGATGACGCCAACGCGACAGCCATCACCATCGGCTATGCCGCGAAACCTGGCGATCCTAATTACGAACTCGAAGTCTATCGCTTGATTGAAGACAAGATCGCGCCGCTGCGCGATCACTTCGATGTGGTGTTCCAACTCGGGTGGCCACGGTTGAATGTCGAGATCGATCGCGGATTGGTCAGCGACATGAAGCGACTCATGCCGTTGTCAATCCTCATTTTGGTGGGGACGGTCACGCTTTTTCTACGCTCGCTGCGCGTGGTCCCCATCCCGTTGATTACCGCCAGCCTCACTATCTTGTGGACCTTGGGTTTCATGGCCGCAGTCGGAATTCCGATTACTTTGCTAACAGCCATCCTGCCGGCCTTGATCATCGTCGTTGGTTCGGTGGAGGACGTGCACCTCACGGCGAGTTATCTCGAAGGTATCGAAACCGGCGCGATCGATCTGCGCCAACGCGCCATTGCGCATATGGCGCATCATGTTGGATCGGCCATTCTCATCACGTCGTTTGCCAATGTGTTTGGGTTTGCGTCGAACGTGATCACGGATATTCCGCTGATCCGCGAGTTCTCAATTGCCGCGGCGTTCGCGATGTTCGCGAACTTCGTGGTCACGGTGGTCGCGATGCCATTAATGTTGCACGCCTTCGGTCCGCGAGTGAATCGCTTGCGCACCGCGGATGAGACGCCGCGCGGGCTTATCGGCGCCGTGGTGAAAGTGGTCGAGACCTTGAGCGACCGTTATCCCGTTCA
>JAYUEZ010000335.1:0-12090 GCA_043738965.1 Gammaproteobacteria bacterium | reverse complement strand
GCCGCGCGTGACGACGCTGCCGTGTTGTAACACCAATAGTTCAGTGCAATAGCGCGTTGCGAGCGCCAAATCATGGAGGACGACCGCCACCGCGAGGCCGTCGTCGACCAAATTTTTGAGGGTCGCCATGACCTCAAGTTGATGCTGTGGGTCGAGCGACGCAGTCGGTTCATCCAATAGCAAGATGCGATGCTCGCCGGCTAAGAGGCGCGCCAGGTGGGCGCGCATTCGCTCGCCGCCGGACAGCTGTGAAACCGACCGCACGCGGAGGGCTTCGAGGTTGGTCAAGTGCAACGCGCGCTCCACCGCGATCTGATCCGCTGGTGTTGGTCCATGCCAGGCCACGCGATGCGGTTGGCGGCCAAGCGCTACCAGATCGAACACCGTCAACGGCCATGCGGTCTGCGGTCCTTGCGTCAGATAGCCGATCTGTCGCGCGCGGTCCGTCAACGAGATTTCGTGTAGCAAGCGATCGTTGAGCCTGACCGTGCCTGAGTCACCGCGCAGTAGGCCCGCCAATCCGCGCAGTAAAGTCGTCTTTCCTGCGCCGTTAGGTCCGCAGATGCCGAGGAGTTGACCCGTCGTCACGGTGCACGAAACCTCGTTGAGCAGCGTATGCGCGCCGCGCGATACGATAAATTCACTCGCCACAAGCGTCGTCATGAGCGGAATCCGGGGGCACGCAGGGCGATGATCAAGAACAACGGCGCCCCAATCAGGGCCGTTAACACGCCCAATTTGAGTTCGCCTGCGCCGGCGAATAAACGAATGAGGTTATCCGCGGTCAGCGTCATGACTGCGCCGCCCAGCGCACTCGCGGGCAGTAACGCGCTCGGGCGATGGGTGATCAATGGGCGCAACAGATGCGGCACCAAGAGCCCGATGAAGCCGATGATGCCGGCGACCGCCACCCCAGGACCTACCGCCAGTGCCACACCGACGATAACCCATCGCCGCAAGCGTCGGAGGTTGACGCCTAAGCTCTGCGCAGTCTCCTCCCCCAGCACGAGCGAGTCCAAGTGGGGCGCGGCGTAAATGAGTAGCCCCATTCCCGTTAGGATAAAAGGCGCGACGAGCATCACGTGTACGTTGCTGCGATCGGCCAACGAACCCATTAGCCAAAATACGATTTCGTAGACCGCGTAGGGATTCGGGGATAAGTTGAGTAACAAGGCAGTCAGCGCGCCGCCCAGGCTGTTGATGGCGACTCCCGCGAGTATTAGTCCACTCGTGTCGAGCGTACGACGCGTAAAGGCGTAAAGGATTAAGGTCGTCACCATGGCGCCAGCGCAGCCAGCGAGCGGTAGGGCTAACGCATACTGCGCTGACAAGCCGCTATAGAAAGCGACGACGGCCCCTAAGGCACTGCCCGCCGATACGCCAATGACGCCCGGCTCCGCGAGCGGATTGCGCAGCAAGGCCTGTAACGCGGCCCCGGCCATCCCTAGCCCGGATCCAATCAGTACCGCGAGCAGCGCACGCGGCAGGCGGATCTCGTGCACGATCACGTGGGCCACGCCGGCGCCGCCACCTAGTCCGTGGAGGACGTCGGCGGGCGTTAACGTGATGGGGCCGAGGCAGAGCGCAATAACGAACAATAGCCCCAGTACGCCACCGAGGACACTCAGCACCCAGAGTAAGGCGCGCGTTTTCACCGCGGACCGTCGATAGCGGTGCGTAATTGTTCAACTCCTTTTGCGAAGTAGGTTCCGCCGCAGGCCCACAGCGCATCGGGCAGCGTCACCACCCGCGATGCGCGCATCGCTTGGCGCAGCGCGGGATGCGAGAAAAAATCCATGGCGTGCGCCGGCTGGGTGGGATCGACCGCACTAATGACGAGCCAATGCGGTGGAGCGGCGACGAGTCTTTCGAGTGCTATGAAGCCGCCATTCGGCACCCCGAGCGTCGGCGCGACGTTATTCGTCCACGCGTACTTCAGTAAATCATTGGCCAGACTGTGCGGCCCTGGCACGTAGCCATTGGGCTGCACCAGCAATGCCGATACATCGCGGACATCGCGGCGCGGAATCGCCTGTAAATGTTGGCGCATGGCATGGAGTAGTTGTGATGCATACGGTTGACGATCAAGCAGCGCACCGACGCGCAGGAAATCGCGTTCAAAATCACTTAACGACGCGCTGATTCCAAACGTTTCGACGCGCACGCCGAGGCTACTTAAGAGCGCGTTGGTGGTCGCCGTGGTGGCGGGGCCAGCTAAGACTAAATCCGGTGCGAGCGCGATGACTTCTTCAGCCAGGCCGTGATTGAAAGGGAATTTAGCGGCCCGCTCCGCCAACGGAGACAACGCGGGATTCCGCGAAAGTAGCGTGAGCGACGCGATGCTGGCGGGCGGCGCCAGTTCAAGCAATAGGCTATCGGTACACAGGTTGAGTGAGACGATTCGCGTTGGGGTGGTCGCGGATAGCATCGTCGGCGCCAGTCCCGCGCCGACGATCAAAAGGCCACGGATCCAAACTTGCATCGACCGCGCTCGCCGACTGCTCGTTGCCTGGAGTCGATTGCGCGCAAACCGCCGCGGCCGCAATCGAATTAAACCTTAGCGCGCCGTTTCTGCACCGCGACCGCCAATTCGTTCAAGATTGGTTCGGTGGTTTCCCAGCCGATGCAGGCGTCGGTAATACTTTGGCCGTAAACCAAGGGAGTGTCCGACGCATGATTCTGTTTGCCGGCCTTTAGGTGGCTCTCAATCATCAAACCACAGATAGCTCTCGATCCGCCAGCAACCTGCGCTGCGATGTCATTTGCCACGGTCGTCTGTTGCGTATGGTCTTTACGGCTGTTGCCGTGGCTACAATCGATCATGAGGCGATTCGATAACCCATTCTTGGCCAGAATGGCGGCGCAGCTCGCGATCGAGGCGGCGGCATAATTGGGGCCGGTGTTCGAGCCGCGCAAAATGACATGGCAGTGCTCGTTACCCTTGGTGGTGACGATCGCCGAGATCCCTTGTTTGGTCACCGACAGAAAATGATGCGGATTACGCGCCGCGCCGATGGCATCCACCGCGATCTGCACACTGCCGTCGGTGCCATTTTTAAAGCCAACCGGCATCGACAGACCCGACGCCAGTTCACGGTGAACTTGACTCTCGGTGGTGCGCGCTCCGATCGCGCCCCAGGCAATGAGATCAGCGATGAATTGCGGGGTAATCACGTCCAGAAATTCGGTGCCAGCTGGTAGTCCACGATGTGCCAGTTCGAGCAGCAGGCCGCGGGCCGCGCGTAGTCCATTATTAATATCGAAGCTGCCATCGAGGTGGGGATCGTTAATCAATCCCTTCCACCCGATGGTGGTACGCGGCTTTTCGAAGTAGACGCGCATGACGATCATCAGATCGTTCTGCAAGCGATCGGACACGACCTGCAAATGATCGGCGTACTCGAGCGCCGCCTTGGTATCGTGAATAGAGCACGGTCCGACCACGATCAATAGACGATCATCGAGCCCTTGGATGATGCGCTCGCCGCTGCTACGCGCGCGCGAAATGGTATTTGACGCGTGTTCGGTCAGCGGCAGTTCTTCCATCAGAATTGCTGGAGGTAATAGTGGTCGATAGCCGACGATGCGTGCGTCGTCTGTAATCTGAAACATTGGAAAATGGACTCCCGGGGCGTGAACGGACTCGCCGGCGCATTGTATAGCGACTCGCGCCGTAATGGACTAGTGGCCGCTGGCGGCGCGTTGGGACCGAGTTGGGCTGCTCCCCGTGTCGCGACTGCCCGGACCCGGTTTAAACCCGGTGGCTTTTTCGTGATGGGCTCGATCCAGATGTTGATTTTTAAGATTCCGCCAATAGCCCACGGTCAGAAGATCGCCGTGCACCCGCATAAAGGTTTTGCGATAACCATCGTCTAACCCTAAGAATCGGATGAATTCTTCGGGAAACACATCATTGCCGTTGACGTAAAACCACGGTCGCGGACGCATGTCGTCCTCGTCAAAGCGCGATTCTGGAACTTCACGAAAATGACAGTCGGTGACTAAACACAATTCGTCGTAGTCGTAGAAAATTACTCGGCTATGCCGCGTGACGCCGAAGTTCTTGAGCAACAAATCACCTGGGAAAATATTCGCCTGTGCGAGATCTTTAATGGCTTGGCCATAGTCGACAATGGCCGCATCGCCGGCCGCCCGACTGCATTCGCGTAGAAATAAATTCAACGGGCGTAGCCGGCGTTCGGCATACAGGTGGCGAATCACCAACAACTTGCCATCGATCCGGGCGGATTCTGCCGCCTCGGTAAGCAGTTCTTCGCGAACCGACGGATCAAATTTATCCAGAGGGAAACCGATGTGGGTAAATTCCTGAGTGTCGATTAGTCGACCGGCACGATCGTGTTTGAATACGAACTGGTACTTCTCCATGACGTCGTCACGCGTACTACTTTTCGGAAATCCGAAACGATCGCGAATTACCTTAAAGACCAGATCGTAGGAGGGCAATGTGAACACGATCATCACCAAACCACGGTCGCCCGGCGCCGTGACGAAATGGTCCTGGCAATTCGTCAAGTGACTAGTGAATTGGCGATAGCGCTCGGTTTTGCCCTGGCGCACACGTCCGAGCACCGTATACAGCTCGTCGATCGGTTTATGCGGCAGAATCGAATTGACAAAGTACACCGCGCCTTCGACAGGCTCGATATCCACGAAGAAATACGAACGCGTAAATCCAAACAGAATACTGATATCGTCGACAGACATCATGATCTGACCGACTTCGATACCGTGTTCTTCGTGCTTGAGCTCGATTACCAATGGAGCGTCATGCTCCGGCCAGAACGCCTGCCCAATGAGGTACGCGTGCGTTGACTGATAAAACACGGCAGGCAGAAAATCGAGGCGTAACAGCTCGGAATTCTGCACGTGGCGGGCCGCGTAGTCGCGAAGTTGATCCGCGATGCGCGTTTCGTCACGCGCGAGATCAACGTAACCGACTTCGAACGCAAAGCTTTGCAGTAGATTCTGAATGGTCGTCGCGAGGGATCCCCAGTTCAGATACGAATCGTGATCAATTGCGTGCCGCTGTGCGTCGCGGATATTGAATCGGATATCGACGAATTCGGTTTCGGCGTCGGTGCCTACCGTGTGGAATAATTGACGACTGACCGAATTGAAAAAGGTCTTGCAGAAGGCGCCATCGGCAATGCCGCCGACTCGTTCGCCGAAGGAGGTTTTAACGGCGTGCCAGACCGCGCGTTCGATACCGAGCGTGCCCAGCTGACGGGAGAGCGCGGTTACAGTGCGCTCAACCGATTTGGTATAGAGCTCGATGCGTTCACCGAGATCGCGCTCCGCGCCACTCCAGTCGCGGTTCTCGAAGCGGACTTTGGCGCGGCGCGTGATGCGGCCGAAATTGTCGTTGTATTTTACGAAGGCGTCATGGATGCTGCGGCCCGCCTCAAAGACGAGTTCGCGCCGTGCGTCTAAATCCATGACGACAGTTTCAACTTCCTACTACAGCCGTTCGATTAACGCGTCGCCGAACTCGCTGCACTTGACCTCTTTGGCGCCGTCCATCAGCCGCGCGAAGTCATAGGTCACGATACGATCCGCGATCGTGCGATCCATCGCGCCTATCAACCTATCAGCGGCTTCGGTCCAGCCCAGATAGCGAAACATCATTTCGCCCGACAACAAGACCGAGCCTGGATTGACCTTGTCTTGGTTCGCGTATTTCGGCGCGGTGCCATGCGTCGCTTCGAAGATCGCATGACCCGTGTCGTAATTGATGTTCCCCCCGGGGGCGATGCCGATGCCACCGACTTGGGCGGCGAGCGCGTCGGATAAATAATCTCCGTTCAAATTTAACGTCGCGATTACGTCAAATTCTTTCGGCCGAGTCAGGACCTGCTGCAAGGTAATATCCGCGATTGAGTCCTTGACCAATATTTTTCCGCTGGCGAGCGCGGCGTCTTGTTCCGCATTGGCAGCGCTATTGCCGGCCGCGGCAACGGTTTTTTCCCACTGGTTCCACGTGTAGGTTTGCGCGGAAAATTCTTGCTCAGCGACTTCATAACCCCAATTCCGGAACGCGCCTTCCGTGAATTTCATGATGTTCCCTTTGTGCACCAAGGTGAGGCTCTTACGCTGGTTGCTGATCGCATACTTCAATGCCGCGCGCACCAAACGTGCACTGCCGTCGCGCGACACGGGCTTAATGCCGATCCCCGAGGATTCGGGGAAGCGGATTTTCTTATAAAGCGACGGGAAGGACTCCTGAAACATGGCCATGAATCGTTTGCAATCGACCGAGCCCATTTCAAATTCGATCCCGGCATAGATGTCTTCGGTATTCTCCCGAAAAATCACCATGTCGACCGATTCCGGATGTTTGACCGGCGACGGGACGCCCTTGAACCAACGCACAGGTCGCAGGCACACGTAAAGATCCAAGATTTGACGCAGCGCGACGTTGAGCGAACGGATACCGCCGCCGACCGGTGTCGTTAATGGTCCTTTGATCGCAACCAGGTAGGCGCGACACGCATCGAGCGTCGCGTCTGGTAGCCACGAACCCGTGAGATTGTTCGCTTTTTCGCCAGCGAGGACTTCCATCCATGCGATACGTCGTCGGCCGCCATACGCCTTGGCGATTGCGGCGTCCATGACGCGGCGGCTCGCGCGCCACACGTCCGGACCGATGCCGTCGCCTTCGATGAATGGGATAATCGGATTATCCGGTACCTGTAGACGTCCGCCAATGACGGTGATCTGTGCGCCGTCCGTCGGCGCCGAAATTTGCGTTGTCAATGCATTACCTCCCTATCGCGTAAATGCAGTCCAAGTGTTCCATAAATGAGGTTGGCTTGTCATGTCGCGACGTTTCCGCGACGCGCCCTTGGCGCCAAGTCTCACGCGTAAAGCTGTCGCGAGAAAAATCGAATGACAAGGGGCTCTCTCGTCCTGATTCGGCAGCGTCGTCGCGGTTCGAATTCAGCGGCGCGGCGTCTCAATCTTTTGATTGAGTCTCGGAGCGGGTTCTAATATGCTTCGACCATCGCTTGGGGCAGATTATAACGAATTACAACCCATTGAATTATAAATACAGAATAATAATCTTCGATGGCGAGCGGCATGACCGGGGGCTACTCGCTTTAGCCCTCCGCAGCGCTGCGCCGAACCTCGAAATCCTCGAAGCTGAGTCTGCGCTGGAAATCGCGCACCACGTCAGCACGGGCACCGTTGACGCGTTGATCGCCGATCCCGGCGCGACGTTCACGGACGTTCTCGGGTTGGTCGAGCAGATCCGGAAACGCACGCCACAGAGTCTGTTTTGGTTGTTTAGCTCGCAGCCAACCAAACCCGGCGCGCAAGAGTGCGTGGGCCATGGGGTCGACGGCCGTACTGAAAAGACGAGCGCGGGCTTTTTGAATTTACCGACCGCGCTGCTGGAGCGCCTGCGGGCGATGCATGAGTTGCGGAGCAGGTTCCCATTGGACGCGGATACGGTCTTTTCGGGCGCGTTCTCCATTCCCGCCTGTCTAATCGCCAAAACCGGCAATATCCTGGCCGTCAATCGCGAACTCGAACAAATTCTAGAACGGCCACGCTATGAACTGATTGAACGCCCGTTCGATCAACTGCTGGCCGAGGCTGAACGGCAAGATGAGTGGCGCCGGCGCTTCATGGTGGCGAGCGAGCGGTGGGAATTTGCCGCGATGTTGCGTGTGAACTCGCGGCAGCTGACCGCTGCCATTACGGCGAATCCGTTGACTGATTTGATGTCAGCGCAGGGGCTGTGGGCGGTCAATGTGCTCGATGTCACGCGGTTACTGCAAAGCGGCGTCAGCAGTGGCACGAGCGCGATTGAGAATGAACTCGACACCGTGCTCTATGCCGTGTCGCATGATCTTCAAGCGCCCCTCAATTCATTAGTCAGTCACGCGCGAACGCTGGCGGAAACCGCGCAATTAAAAGATCCCGAGGCGCGTTCGGCGGTCGACGAAATTGGCGCCTTGACGGGACGCATGCAGCGGATGCTTGATGGCATGTTACAAGTCGCCTCGGTCCGCGCGAATCAACGCGAACCGGAGGTGGTTAATCTTGATACCGTCGTGCAAGACGCCATCGCGAATTTGCGCAGCGAGATCGTCGAAACGGGTGCCCGGATCGAACGCACCGCGCTGCCGACCTTGCTCATCAATCGACAGCAGATGGTGCAAGTGGTGCAAAATCTGCTCGCGAATGCATTGAAGTTTCGGAGCAAAAGGACGCCGCACATCCGAATTAGCGCCGAAGAAACCGGCGACGCCGTGCGCATGCTGGTGGAAGATAACGGAATCGGCATCGACTCGAAGGATGTCGGGCGAATTTTCGGCATGTTCCAGCGTCTCCATAGCGAACGCGAATATCCGGGCATTGGCGTTGGCCTGGCGATTTGTCGCCAAATTGTCCGCGCGCACGGCGGCGACCTCTTCGTTGAGTCGGTCGCCGGGCGTGGCGCCTGCTTCATTATCGAATTTCGCGGCGCCGCGCTGCGCTCGGTAATAACCACCAGCCCGCGCAACGGGGTGAGCGCCTGATGTCAGAGTCGGCAATTTCCTGCAAGGTTCTGCTGGTCGAGGATATTGAGTCTGAGGCGACGCTCGTCATCAAGCATCTGCGACGCGTGAGCGGCTGGCGATTCGTGGTTGAACATTGCGATCGGCTGGTGCCCGCGCTCGAGCGCGCCCGGGAAGAAAATTTTGATGTGGTGTTACTGGATCTGAATTTGCCGGATGGCGCGGGAATTGAAGTTTGTCAGCGCATGCACCAGGCGTCGCCGCATACACCGGTCATTGTCTTAACCAATCAAACCAGCGTCGAGCTCGGCACCAAGGCCTTGCGCGAAGGCGCGCAGGATTACTTGATCAAGCGCGAGGTCGACGGGCCGTTGTTGGGCCGCGCTATTCGCTATGCGATCGAACGCGCCCGCGCAGATCGCGCGTTACGCTCCAGTGAACAGCGCTACGCTCTGGCGGTTGCTGGGGCCAACGATGGAGTTTGGGATTGGAATATTCGCGAGGAAGAAGTGTATTTTTCGCCCCGCTGGAAGGCCATTCTGGGCTATGCCGAGGGTGAAATCACCGAGCAAATCAGCGAATGGTTTGAACGGATCGATCATCGCGATCGAGAACGTTTCGAAGACGCGCTGAACCAACACCTGGAAGGCCACGCCGGGTACTTCGAATGCGAATACCGCATGAATACGAAAGGCGATGAAGTCCGCTGGGTTTCGACGCGTGGTCTCGCGGTGCGCGATGACACCGGCGCGGCGTTGCGCGTGGCTGGCTCGATGACTGACATCACGCGTCGCAAGCAAACCGAGGCGCGGCTTTTGCACGAAGCGATGCACGATGCGTTAACCGGGCTGCCCAATCGAATTTTATTCATGGATCGCCTCGACCTCGCGTTGCGACGCTTCCGACGCGATCCGGTCAAGCTTTTTGCCGTGCTGTATTTTGACTTGGATCGCTTCAAGCATGTGAACGACAGTTTGGGTCACGCGGTCGGCGACGAGTTGCTAGCGCAAGTTGGCGGACGGTTGTTGGGATGCCTGCGACCAGGCGATACGTTGGCGCGTTTGGGGGGCGACGAATTCGCGATCGTGCTGAACGACATCGACGGGCCAACGGACGCGGTGTATGTCGTCGAGCGCTTGCACGAGGCGCTGGCCCAGGAATTCGAAATTGAGTCGCATACGTTGTTTACCTCGGCGAGTATAGGTATCGCCGTTAGCTCCGAGATTTATCGTACTCCGGATGAACTCTTGCGCGATGCCGATATCGCGATGTATCGCGCCAAAAACTCCGGGCATGCGACCTATGCGGTGTTTGATACCTACATGCACGATCAGGCAATGTTCCAGCATCGTATGGAAACGGATCTGCGTCGCGCGCTCGAAAAAGACGAATTTGAAATTTATTACCAGCCGATAGTCGCGATCGAAAGCGAACGCATTCTCGGCTTTGAAGCATTGCTACGCTGGCACCATCCCAGTCGCGGGTTGGTCATGCCGGATGAGTTCATCGGCATCGTCGAGGACACTAGTCTCGTTGTTCCGATCGGTTGGTGGGTCATTGAACGCGCCTGTCATCAACTGGCGAAATGGCAGCGTATGTTTCCGGTCGAGCCGTCGCTCGCGATGAGCATCAATGTGTCGGGCAAGCTCTTTCTTACCGATGACATGGCCAAGCGCTTGGCCGCGCTGCTGGAAGACCGTGGGCTCGAGCCCAATACGATTCGGTTAGAAATCACCGAGCGCGTCGTCATGGATCACGGCGATCTGGCCTTGAGTACCTTGTCTGATCTGCGCGAACTCGGCGTCGAGCTCGATATCGACGATTTCGGAACAGGCTATTCGTCACTGAGCTATCTGCAACGGTTTCGTTACGATACGTTGAAAATTGATCGCAGCTTTGTGCAATCAATGAGTGACAAGATCGACAGCAGCGCCATCGTCGAAGCCATTATCACCTTGGGCGGTACGTTGGGAATGAAAGTCGTCGCCGAGGGGGTTGAAACCTCGGACCAGGTACAGCGGCTGCGCGCGATGCGCTGCCCCGCGGCCCAAGGCTTCTGGTTTTCACGGCCGATGCAAAAAGATGCGGTGAATGAATATTTGCGCGCGGGCAACGCCATGTCGAGTATTCGGCATTAATCGCGGTGTCCGCGAGCAAGCGATGGGAACAACCGCGAGTCTTCGCTAAATTGCTGCTGGATTTTGTGCAGATCTCGCCTTGACCACGGCCACGCCGGCGCTGATTCTCGGTTGTGGCTACCTCGGCCTCTGCCTGGCGCGACGTCTGGTCAACGACGGCACGCCAGTCATCGCCATCACGCGCTCTTCGGCGCGCGCCGAAGAGCTTCGCCAGCAACTACCCCTCACTGTGTATTGCGTTAACCTTGATGATCAATCGGCGGTTGGCGCGTTGTTGCGGGTACTGCCGCCGTTCGGCACCGCGTTGTATTGCTTGCTACCGCCGAAGGCCTTGGCGAGCGCCGCGCAATTACAAGGATTGGTCGCGATTGCCGCGCACGCGCAAGTGACCACCGCGGTTCTGACCTCAAGCACTGGCGTCTACGACGTCGCCGCTGGCAGCGTGGTTAACGCGGAAACCCCGCTCGTACCGAATTCGCCGCGCGCTGCGGCGCTGGCTGCAATTGAGCAGGCGTGGCTCATCAATGGTCGATGTCGAGTGGTACGGTTGGCGGGTCTCTACGGACCCGGGCGCGTGATCGGCGAAGCCACGCTGCGGGCCGGAGAAGCACTGCCCGGTGCGCCAACGCAATGGTTGAACTTGATCGAAGTCGACGATGCCGCGGCCTTGCTCGTGGCCTGCGGACAGAGTCCCCATGGTGCGCGGATCGAGCTCGGCAGTGATGGCACACCGGTAACGCGCGGCGATTACTATCATTTTGTCGCGCACTGCCTAAAGACCGCACCTCCACGCTTCGCGCCGAACTTAACCACGCGAGGAGGGGATAAGCGCTGTGATCCGACGAGTACCATGCGGCGCCTAGGATGGACGCCACGTTATCGTGATTTCCGCGCGGGGATTCGCGCCGCGCTCGACGCACAAGTGGCGCGCGAGTACTGAACTTACGAACCGGTTGTTGGGTGTGTGCGTGGAAGAGCGGGGCGCATACCCGACAACCGCCGCTACCCCAGGATTATTTGCGCGCGCCTATTCAGGGTTCGGTAATGAATTCACCAAAGGCCCGCGGTCCATCGCCACACGCGATCGGTGCTTCGCGCTGCAAGGTATCGAGGTTGATCCCGGTTAAGGTATTGTCGAACCAACTCGCGACGTATATGCGATTGAGTGTTCGGCTATACGCAATGCCTTCGGGATACTCGCCGATAGGTATTTGCTTAATCTCGTGCGCCGCGCCGAGATCAATCACCGACACGGTCCCGCCTTGTTGATTCGTTACAAACAGGCGACCGCGCGTGTCGTCGGCGATGGCATAAGGCGCTTCACCTACGGCAATCGTCGCCACCTTTCGCATTTGCTTGAGATCCACCACGCTGATGTCGTTGCTTTTTACATTGGCGACATAGCCGCGCGCGCCGTCGTGCGCAAT
>JAYUEZ010000334.1:0-4564 GCA_043738965.1 Gammaproteobacteria bacterium | reverse complement strand
CAACATTTTTCACACCTACTCATGTTATGCGCGCGGCTTAGACATGCTGAATGGCGCATACCACTTTATAGACCTAACGCCGAAAGGCCGTGATGAATCGGCTTTGCAATTCACACAGGCGTGGGTTCGTCGTCACGATCAGTATGTTGATTAACAGCCACAAATCCTGTCAGTCTCAAACACTACCCGCAATTCATTCGCGCAACTGAATTGAAGCAATTCTACTTTTTTGTATGCGATCGGGAATTCGATCAACGCGATGATGAACCGTCACACGCACGTCAGGAACGGTGAATAAGATTGTCGCGCCACACATGCATCGAAAATGGAGAAACTATTATGCAGGCTTCAAAATTCAAGCGCGCGGCGCTCGGAGTGAGTCTCGCGTCTACGCTAGCAGTACCGTTTGTGAGTTTTGCTGAAACCGAAGAAGGCCGCGCACATGGAGATTTCAAAACCGGCATCAAACACGTCATGTTGATTAGCATCGACGGATTTCATCAGATTGATCTCGCGAACTGCATCAAGGGCGGTTACTGCCCGAATATGGAAGCGCTTACCAAGCACGGGTTGGAATACACCGCTGCACTAACTGCCGCGCCCTCGGATTCGTTTCCCGGTCTTATCGCGCTAACGACTGGCGCCTCGACACGCAGTGCTGGCGTTTTTTATGACGTGAGCTTTGATCGCGCTCTGCAGGCGCCGATTGCCGGAACGCCGTTCCAGGGTGGTCCCGCTTACACACCAGCAGCCTGTAGCGCCGGCGCTGCGCCGACGGGGACGATTGTCGAATACGACGAATACGCCGACGCGAACAATACGGTGCTCGAGTCGGGTGGTCTCAATCCGGATTTTCTGCCGCGCGATCCCGCCACCTGCAATCCGGTCTATCCGCACAGCTTCCTACGCGTGAATACGATTTTCGAAGTCGTCAAAGCCGCGGGTGGCTACACCGCATGGACCGACAAGCATCCGGCGTACGAAATCCTCAATGGTCCTTCTGGTCACGGCGTCGACGACTTCTACGGTCCCGAGATCAACTCTAATCCAGTCGACGAGTTCCAGGCGACCAAGACGGATGCCTGCACGCTAACTGGTATGCCGATCGATCTCGCGCCGGGATCTGGCAGTCAGTACACCGAGAGTTTTCAGAACATCCGGTGCTACGACAGCGTTCATGTCCGGGCCGTCTTGAACCAGATCCAAGGACTGACGCATGATGGCAAGCCGGCTAAGGTTCCGACTGTATTTGGAACGAATTTCCAAGCCGTCAGCGTCGGTCAAAAATTATTTCAGAAGAGTCTCGGTTTAACCGGCGGCTATGTCGATGCGCAAGGCACGCCTTCGGCTTCGCTGAAGGACGAGATCGTGTTTGTCGACACGCAGATCGGGAAATTCATCACAGCCCTAGTTGCGCATAGACTGGATCGCTCAACGTTGGTGGTGATCGGCGCGAAACATGGGCAGAGCCCGGTCGATCCGAATAATCTGGTGCGCATCCCGCGCGATCAGGGTTCGGCACCCTCTAAGTTGCTGGCCAGCGCGGGCTTTGATGTCGCGAATGCGGACGAGGATGATCTCTCGCTAATCTGGTTGTCGAAGCCGGCGCAGACCGCAGACGCGACGAAGTATCTCGATACCCAGCAAGCGAATTTCGGTCGCGGCGTAGTCTACTCGGGTGAGGCCCTCAAACAGATCTTCAACGATCCGGCCAAGGACTCACGCGCGCCCGATATCTTCGTCGAATCCACGCCTGGCGTGGTGTATACCGGCGGTAGCAAGAAGGTGTCCGAGCATGGTGGTTTCGCGCACTACGATCGCGCCGCCGCGTTGATCGTTTCCAATCCGGGATTAAAGCCCGCCGTGATCAACCAGCAGGTTGATCACGCGCAGGTGGCGCCAACCATCTTGCGTGCCCTCGGGATCTCGCCGGCCACGCTTCTTGCCGTTCGTCAGGAAGGGACTCAGGTGTTGCCGGGATTGTTCCGCGAGCATTGAGTCCATATCGATAGGGCAGGACCCTAATCCTCGTGAAGCCGGGGCGTAAGGCGACAGTCGTTGATTACGCTCTGGCTTGCCGACAAATTGGATCAAGCTGTATCTACTGGTAAGGACTAGTTGAATTTGCGTACCTACTATATCTTGCCAATCGACTCGCAAATGAATAGGAAAGTCCCTTGTCTATGAGCCTATTACCCGACGAATTTCAAGACCTCGACGCGCTTGTAGAGGAATGGGCTATCCCAACATCAAGCGCCAGAGCAGAGAAGCGTCTCCAAAGCAACATTGAATGCTTAGAGGGATTTTACAATCGGCTGGCACCACGCGCTGAACGTGCCCTCGCTTATCTACAGACCATAGCCCTCGAGGGCATGTCGGAGCGAGACTCGAATCTACTTCGCCTCCTACTCACGCTTGCAGAAGTGTCGCCAGCAATAGAATGGTATGGTCGACCGGATGGCGCCATCGGGCTGGACTCGCGTAGGTTCAAGCTCGTTTTAGAACTTAGCCGCGTCTGATTCGGCGCTCTGTTTAGCGATAAGGGACATCGAATTATGAAAAATTCACAACCGGGAATGAACCTCACCAGCAAGTATCCGGAGTTGGGAACGGGACCGATCTCTACGGGGCCATACTGTGACCATGACTTCTTTGAAAAAGAGGTTGAAGTAATTTTCAAGAAAAACTGGCTGTGGGCCATTCGCGAAAGTGAAATACCGGAGCCGGGAGATTACATGGTCAAAGACCTTCCGACTCTTCGACGCTCGGTAATCATAATTCGTGGCCGCGACAATAAGCTTCGCGCATTTGAAAATGTCTGCTCGCATCGTGGCGCACGCGTGGTTGTCGGTGAAAAAGGTTGTGCACATCGCTTCACGTGTCCGTTCCACGCGTGGACATACAATACGGAAGGTGCGCTCGTAGGCGTTCCGGACGCCGTCGGATATTTTGACCTTGACCGAAGCAAGCTAGGCCTGCGCGTCGTTCCTTGTGAAACTTGGGAAGGATTCGTGTTCGTTCATCCGCAGGATACGCCTGGCGAATCCCTCGAGGAATATCTTGGGGATTGGGGGGCAGCAATGCGCGGCTATCCGTTCGCCAATGGCAGTGACCGGTATCAATATCAAGCGGTACTCAACGTCAACTGGAAAGTGGCTATTGACGCCTTCCCAGAAACTCTTCACGTCCCTTATTTGCACAAGGATTCGGTGAAGCCAACTCTCGCAGGGCCGCGGAATCCGTTCGGTCATTTGGTGGACTTTGTAGCCTATGACCGCCATAGGACGGCATCGGTTTGGGGTGATAAAGAGTACGCCGCCCCGAAGGTACAGGGGTTGGCGTATACCCACGCATCTGGGCCGACGATCGTCGGTGGGCGTTACTCAGGGCAAACGGCGCTGCCGCGCGGAGTGAATCCCGCGAAGTCACCCAACTGGTCTGTCGACGTAAACGTAGTCTTCCCGAATTTTCTCGTCGTTATTTCTGAAGGCATGTATTTCATTCATCAAATGTGGCCTCTGGCCGCGAACAGAACGCAGTACAACCTGAAGGGGTACTATCCAGCAGCGAAAAATGGCGCGCAACGATTTAGCCAGGAATACGCAATGATTGAGCTGCGCAACACCATTCTTGAAGATATAAGTACCATGGAGGGGATCCAACGTTCGTTTGATTCCGGCATGATCCAAAACCTTCATTTCCACGACCACGAGGTTGCGCTGAGGCACCAATATCACATTGTGACGTCATTGATTGGCAGCAATGCCGGCACGAAGGTGGCTTCACCGGGACGAAAATTGAGCCACACGTGAAACTGTCGCCACGGATATAAATGCAATTGTCGACCAGAGGACGATCGCGCCCCGCCATTCGTGGCCGCAGGAACGCCGCGGCGCGGACTGGATCTAGTCCGGGGTTTACTCTCCGGGCGGCGCAATAGGAGTGTTGCGTCTCGGCCCACGTCGCAGCAGGGCTCTGGCGCCAAATTGCTAACCCGCGCTTTTTGAGACGGAGGCGATCCTCGATTCGCGGCAGTCATCACGTCTAGCTGCTTCGAGGCCGCTTCACGCATCGAATGGAACCGCTCTTGGCCGTTACGCTACGGATTACGGGGCGCTGCTTGCAGCGTCCGCTTCCCCGTGACTTTAAGGGTCAGCAAACTGCGAACCCCAGAGACAGGATTTGGCCGGTCAGAGATGCATTACTGATGTGTAATCCCGGAGCGGAACCCGATCAAGCCGATCACACCTGTCGCCAGGAGTAGCCAGCTGTTCGGTATGGGAACAGGAGCGGAAGGGCTCGCATAGTCGCGACCACTCTCTGCAACGATGGTGACCCCAGGAGTTAGTGACGTGATATAGATATTATCGGTGTTACTAAAATCAGAGCTCGTGGACGAGCCCGCCCCATTTACGACATCTGTTCTCAACGTCGCAAGAATCGTATACACCTGCCCGTTTAATACCGACACCGTCAATGGGCCCTGGTCGTTCTCAAAACTGATGCTAATAGTCGAAGCGCGCTTTTGATAACGAGTCTCTAGACCACTGAACTGGGGCGCGGT
>JAYUEZ010000333.1:0-4591 GCA_043738965.1 Gammaproteobacteria bacterium | reverse complement strand
TCAGCGCTAGATGTCGCGTGGTTAAAGTGCCTAGAATTTGCTCACGGTGGTGGACGGGCTTGCGAGGTGATTTTTTTATAGAACTTTTCAACATGCCGACGCAAAGGGCAAGCAGGATAATCCTTGAGCCCATTAAGGGTATATTTCGTGTTCGTGATCGCGCTGCTATAGCTTTGCGTGCGGACCGCTTTGGAGGCGGTCGGATTCATGGCATGCAAATAGTCGAGTAGTCCGGGACAATAATGGTTAGTGAACGGGCCACATCGTCTATCGGCGACCAAGGTATACATCCTGGGCAGCAGTTTGGCGTTGTACTGACCCCAACAGAATTTGGGTAACTGAACGACTTCTGATGCAATCCCTTTATATTCGGTGGCATAACTGTGCATTGCACAGGTCATAAGCATGGCGACCACCAGAATCCGTAAATTCCCACGACTCACAACGTCTGCCTCCCTACTGTCATCGAGCTAAGTAAATCTGCGACCTGACGAGCATACTTTCATCCTCAACGGTTTACGATGGCGCAGTTTTTCTAAGGACGTCGCTACAAACGTCGTAGACGTCCTCCAACGATAATAATGACATGCAAGAATCCATTTGTTCAGGCGAGAGTTTAGTCGTTGGTGGTGGGCGTCGCTGGATAATTGTGTGCAAAAATCCATCATCGAGTGCTTGGGTCCGTTGCACGTCCGAAAATGTGTAAAGACAGACCGAATTAACGCCAACGGCATGCCCTAAATGCATGGTGCCGGTATCTGGTGTTACGAGCAACGAGGATAGCGAAATCAGTCCCGCTAAGCCGCACAATGACAATTCTCCTGCGCTCGTGGCAACCCGATCGTCGTTCGCGAAATCTACTACCTGGCGGCAATACGCCAGTTCATGAAGACTTCCTGTTATGACGCACCGTGCGTTCGAAAACTCAGTGACGAGACGGCAGGCCAGGGCGGCGAATCGATCTTGCGGCCATCGCCGCCGGATAGAACTAGCGCCGACTTGCAAGACCACAATCCGCTGATTTGTCCACTCGCGTGCCTTCAGCCACTCCATCGCCTCGCTCACCCATGCGCTACTTACCGAGAGCTGCATCGGTGTCGGTGTCGCCCGCACTCCGAAAAGTCGCACTGCGCGAAGTCGATCTTCGATTCCATGCTTTGTCGTGTCCCAGTCGTTCTCTGCGCTTAGTTTTCTATTGGTTAAAAGCCATCGAATTCCCGTGTAGTTTGGGACGCGATAGAGCTTCTTTGCACCACTGAGGCGGAGAATTAGTTCGACGTAACGAGGTGTGCCAACAAAAAGGAACGCCGCGTCTGGCTTAAAATTTCGAACGACACGCGCAAGGCCGACAAGCTTTCTTAATCCTTCGATTGTCTTGGCGGACGGCACCGCAGCTCCCAGCACGACGTCGACTGAAGGTTGCCCCCCAAAGAGATCTTTGAATTCAGGCCGAACTAGAAATCCAATCTGAGCGTTTGGATACGAACGTCGCAGCGCATCAAGCGCGGGTAGACACATCACCGTGTCCCCGAGCGCCGAAATTGATATGCCCAATAGGCGTGGTGGTTCCGTCATGCCGAGATTTAATTTTGATCGTTATCAGCGTCCTGGACGCGGCATCTTTCTATACATGAAATCTCATCCTGCAATTTTTAATTCTATTGCGGTGATCATGGGTGTTTTTATTTTTTTATTTTCAATTTCCATCGTAACTCACGCTTTGTCTCGCATGCGCGCAATTGTATTGGTAGTACTCCAGCCGGCCATCAAGTCAGCCAACATCACGTATCCCCCGTGAGCTTTGACGATATCAGCACCAATGACAGCGTCTTCAGTGTAATCAGCACCTTTTACCAGCACGTCTGGTAGCAATGCCTCAATCAGATTTAACGGAGTTTGTTCCTCGAAGAGGGTTACTGCATCGACGTCGGCAAGCGACGCTAACACGTGTGCGCGCGCGATTTCGTCATTTATCGGCCGGTCCTTGCCCTTTAATTGGCGAACTGAGGTATCACTGTTCAAGCCGACCACCAAGCGATCACAGGCGCTGCGCGCCTGTCGAATCAGCGAAATGTGGCCGGGATGCAGAATATCGAAGCAGCCGTTGGTGAAACCGATTCGCAGTCCTGCCTGCCGCCAGGTTTCAACCTTGCTTTGCAGTTCATCGAGCCGAAAGATCTTGTCACTATGGGACGTACGAAGTTCACCGTGCAAGGTGCGCGATAATTCGTCTAACGAACACGTCGCGGTGCCCAGTTTGGCGACTACAATACCTGCGGCAAAATTGGCCAGGACGGCGGCGTCGAGCAGCGGAGCGCCTGCTGCTAGCGCTGCGGCAAGCACGGCAATCACCGTATCCCCCGCACCCGACACATCAAATACTTCGACCACCCGCGCGGGGACGTGCACCGCGGGGCGGCCGCGCTCGACCAGCGTAATGCCGCGGGCGCCGCGAGTCGCGAGAACCACGCCGAGATCAAACTCAGTAATCAATTTTCGCGCCGCAGCTTCGACCTGGTTATCCTCTAAGGTCGGCATACCCGTCGCTTCCGCTAACTCGTGGCGATTCGGCGTTAAGATGTCGGCCCCTCGGTAGGGTGAGTAATCGCGTCCCTTGGGATCGACCAGCACTTTGACGCCAGCTCGCTTGGCTATCGCAATTAGACTTCCCGCTAAACCTCCCTTTAGCAACCCTTTGTCGTAATCGGAAAGGATCATCACACCGCAATCGGCCGACACCCCGCCAATGATTTTAAGCAACTCCTTCTGGGCGGCATCGCCCAGTGCTTGACGCTGCTCATGATCGACACGTAGCAGCTGTTGTGACGCGCCGATGAAACGGGTCTTTACGGTCGTAGGGCGTGTCGAGTCGACGACTAAATGCGGCGTGATTAATGGTTCCACCGCAAAGAGTCGGACAAGATCCGCCGCCGCCGCATCACTACCTAGCACTGAGCCAAACGACGTTTTGGCGCCAAGCGCGGCCAGATTTCGCGCCACATTGCCGGCACCACCTGGCATCGCTATCTCGCGCTCGATGGTGAGTACCGGGACTGGTGCTTCGGGTGAGATACGCTCAACCGATCCATAGACATAACGATCAAGCATTACATCGCCGATTACGAGAGCCCGTGCGCCATTCATTCGGGACAAACACGTCAGCAGCTGTTCCATCATTACTGGCATTGCTGGCTTCCGTGTCATTTTTTTATTCCTTCGAAACCAACCCAAGGGTGTGCTCGATCGCACCGCACAACATTTGCCCTAGCATTTGATGCATTTCTTGAATTCGAGCCGTCGTTGACGAGGGGATGATCAATAAGGGATCTGCAAGGTCGCGCATCGCTCCGCCGTCGCGTCCGCCAAAACCTGCGGCAATTAGACCTTTAGCGCGCGCAGCGCGTAACCCTTGCAAAACATTCGGACTGGTGCCAGAAGTTGAAATACCAATTGCGACGTCGCCAGGTCGTCCAATTGCTTCAATCTGCCGGGAGAAAATATATTCAAACCCGTAGTCGTTGCCGATCGCGGTCATAGTCGCGCCTTCGACCGTCAACGCAAGGGCCGCCAACGCACGACGATCCGTCCGGTAGCGCACACTGAATTCGGTTGCAATGTGCTGCGCATCAGCGGCACTCCCACCGTTGCCGAAGAATAGCAATTTACCCTCCGTCGATAGAGATTTGGTACAGACCTCGACCAGACGCCCGAAGTCGCCCACCAAGGCATGCTTCGTCGCCGTAGAGACGGCCAGATGTTCATCGAGTTCAGAACGAAAAAAAGCTTCGAGATCAAAATTCGGCATTCTAAGATTCACCCGGTTGATGTATGTGTCATGGTGGCCGAGTTTAAATTTAGACCACTGAAATAGAAATAGACGGCGATCTTAAATGATCCGGATCGCGATAATAGAAGTCGACATTCTGGGAAGGTTTGATGCATTTCACATTAAGTTGTGCAAAGCGGCCGTTTGTGCGGCGACCGCATCCCACGTAAATTTTTTCTGAACGCGATCTAATGCCGACCTCGCCAAATCATCTCTCAAGCGCCGATCCCCGAGGAGGGTCGCCATTGCCTCGACTATCTCGCTTAGCTCGCTACCGTCGACTCGATAGCCGGTCTTGCCGTGTTCCACCGCGTCGCCGGTGCCACCATCCCGGCCCGCGATCGCACAGCGTCCACAGGCCGCCGCTTCCAGGAAGACCATGCCAAATCCTTCGGTGTCCCCATCGATATTGCGATTGGGCATGACGAAGAGATCGCAGGCGTTGTACCAGCGCGGCAGATCGACCGGGAGCACATGACCTAAGAAATGAACGCGGGACGTGACGCCAAGTTGCGCCGCTAAAGCGCCCAAAGTCTCGCGTTCCTCGCCGATCCCAATGATCGCCACATGCACGTTGATGGCACGCTCGAGCAGGCGCGGGAGGCTGCGGATCACCATGTCAAAGCCCTTGCGCTTCTGCAGTCGCCCAACCGACAGCATCAGATTGGCGTCGGGACCTAAATGCAGACTTTGGCGCAGATCCTGATGCGGCAAGCCCGGTTGAAATCGCGATACGTCAACACCGGGATTAATCACCGTCACCTT
>JAYUEZ010000332.1:0-12227 GCA_043738965.1 Gammaproteobacteria bacterium | reverse complement strand
TGAGATCCGGGTTGTATTCGACGACCGGGGTATTAAAACCCGGTTGTATTGCAAGGATGTGACAATCAAATGACAGTCAGAGGACGGAATGGCTCCGTCCATCCCCTTTCCCCTCACGGAGGAGGACCAGGGTGAGGGGCAAAAACTAAAGACTAGAAGTCATACCCCACGCTGAAGTGGACGCGCTGATCGCCGGCTTGGGTGCGATCACCCGTCTTCAACGGATAAGCCCATGTCAGCATCGCTTGCAGATGGTCCGCGGCGTCCACGTGAAGGCCCAACCCGGTGCTCCACAAAAGCTTGTTCGGTTTCGTGCCCGGCAGTGGATCCTTGATTTCCAATTCGGCCGCGTCGGTGAACGCCAATATTTGCAGGCCATGTAGCGCCGGCCACAGCATGGGCCCATAGTTCGGTGATCGAAACTCAATGGCGGCCGCAAAAGCATTGTCGCTTTGCTTTTCTGATTCCAGATAGCCGCGCACGCTATCGACACCACCCGCCGCAAACTCTTCATTGCTGATCAACGGCGAATCCGCGACCTGCGCACCAACGCGTCCAAAAAGCGTGGTACCGCCCCAGAGCTGTTCGGCGTGATCGGCGGTCAGTCGCAGGTAAGCGAAATTCGGGATCGCCTTGAAGCGCTTGCGCTCAAATTCCTTTTGCGTGTTGCCGAGGCCGTCAGGACCGAAGTTCAACGTTAAGTCAAAGTGGCTGGTGCTCGAATCGCCGTAATGACTCGCGCTGTAATTCGACGTAAACATCAAATAGGAAATAGGCGTGACGATCGCGTTGTTACCCTGCAGCCCAATATTTTCGCCGAAGTCTTTGTAATCAACGCCAAGGGTAACGCTGTGATAAACCTTACTCAGATTTCTAAGTGGAATGGTGTAACGCAGGCCACTGATGACGCCCGCGCCAATCACACCCAAAGTACCAACGGTCGCGACGTTCGAATCCGATTTCACGGCGTAGGCCGAAAGAAGGTTGTCCGAATCCTCGAAACGCCAGAGATAGTTCGCCGCGAAAACCTCAACTTCATTCGCGTCTTGTGGTGACGTTTGATACGAGAATCCCAGACTGTGTTCGCGTTGCCAGAGATTGTCGTATCGGATCGACGCGTTCAGTCGTAGACGCGAGGTGTCGGCGCTATAGCGATCGTTTAATTCGACACTGCCGTGGAGTGGCAAGATGTCTTTTACTTTGAGTTCGACATCTAGTTTGCCGGGGGTTTTGCTCGGGCGTAGGACGGGGGTGATCACGCGGTCGCGCGAGATTTGACTTAATGCCGCGAGTTCTTCCTGAACTTTCGGCAAGTTCGGTATTTGCCCAGCGGCAAGCGCAGGTATCTTGCTCTTGATGCGGCCTAGAGAGAAATAGCGCGAGCCGGTAACCTTCAAGCGTCCGATTGTTGCTTCTGTGATACGGAGCTGGACCACCCCATTTAGCACATCTTGTTCGGGAAGATCGACTAGCACACTGCCATAGCCACGAGCGTGGTAAAGCGATTCCAGTTGCTGTTGGGCGGCATTCACGTCTTTGATAGTTTTATTTTCACCTAGGAATCCATATACCGCGCGTTCTACGTCGGTGGTTGGCAGCACCGTGTTTCCTTCGATCTGAAATTCCCAGATGTCGAATGCTTCTTCTTGTGCCGGGGTACTACTTCCCGACAACGACGACTCAACACTCGAATTCTCCTCCTGCGGCGGTGGAGAAGCTGCAATTACCGCAATCGGTAATATCATTAGGCAGGCGCTGAACCACCGTTGATTTAGATCGAAACGTTTTTTCACTAGCTACGTTTCCGAATTTAGCCGTCGCCGAAACCGATGAATTCAACGGATATGATTGAGATCGGGCTCGTGCCAAATGCTGTAGATGAGTCCTTATTACCTCGCCCGCCCGCGGCCGCATTGTTACCTGCGGTTTGCGTAGCAGCACTTCCGGAACTTCCGGCGGCGGCAACACTTGAGCTAACTCCCGCCGCAACGACCGGCACACCGCTTGCGCTACCGCCGGCCTTGATATTGTCGGCGCCTAGTACCTGGACTGCGGCTATGGTGATATTACCGGCGCTTTCAATGCCGGCTTCGCTCGCGTTCACCACGCCGCGCGGGGTAATCAGATCAACGCTACCGAATTGACGACCAGGTGTGGTCGTGAGCGCGCGTATTCCGCTACCAGTTAAGGCAGGCGGGAAAGTCACATTGACAGCGCCGGTCTGTGGATCGATTGTAACAATCGGAGGAGGAGCCGAAATCGAGCTTTTCGCGCCGCGTCCGGCGTCGATATCACCATTATTCGACCAGGCAAGAATATCTCCCCCATCCGCCGCAAACACACGTGATTCGTTAACTGAAAGATCGCCGCTCAAAAATAACCGCACATTACCCTTGCTCTGCGCGACGATGCCGAGTTGGGAGGCAGTCTTATTGATCCCGAAACCTGTAGGCGGACTCGACAATCCGACATTGATGAATCCTCCAGGAGCGAGCAAATCTATATTTCCACCCGCTAACGTGTAAATGCGGCTGAAGAAGAGATTCATATCCCCGACGTAGTCGTGGGAAGGGAACAACGTTTCGACTGCGCTAAATCCGCGCGAGAAATTGCGTTGTTCCGGTGGTTTCACCGCGTTTTCTCGTCCGCTTACGAGCAACTCCGAGAAGAATGCATCAACTACCACTGAACGTTGAGCCGCGGCCGGAAGGTCCCTAAATAATTGCGAAGCGTCGGAATTCGTTAAGCCGGTGTGGCCCAGGAGTTCACGCATGAAATCTAGCACTGAATTGGCATAGGACTTCCCAAATGCTAAGTATTTGTCGATAAACAGCGAGTTATTTTCGGTAGCGCCATTCAATCCAACCACCACACTGACACTTGCGCCGTGAGCGTCTAACGCAGGGTTGATCGTGTTGCCGAGCGATGTAATTCCGCGTGAAATCCCGAGATCAAGATTCCCGCCAATGGCAATCTGCAACTGCCCGGGGCCTTGGATATCGATGCCCCGATTGTTGGAACTGAGCCCACCCTGTAACGTACGGCCAAACGGGTACTCCAAATTGCCGCCGGCACGAATCACGGATAGATCGTTAGCACGCACATTCTGGAGTAGAGCGTTGAGATCCGTAATGTTCTGGCCCGCCGCCAAAATGCTCGGCTTTGCTAAAAAGGTTACGCCGTCCACTGAGCCGAAGAGCCCGCCTTTCTCGGCCACAATTCGCGCCGGCGCCTCGAAAGTTCCAGATGGCGCCGCCGTCGAATGCACTGGCCGACTAGCGAATTGACGGATCCCTTCGATCGGATTAAGTCTCTCGAACGGTTGGAAAAACACTGTCGCACGCTGATTCGATTGTCCCGCCACCTGCACATTGGCATCTGCGTTAGGCAGTAAAGCCGTGTCAGCATCGGATAGCGAGATCGTTCCGTTAAGGAATACACTGTTGGCCGCCAGCAACTGCAGATCGCCGCTTACGGACGGGTAGAGCGTGAAATCCTGATCCGCAGTTATATTTCCACTCAACGCCACCGCTCGCAGTATCGGCGGAAGTATTTTCAGCGATAAGGTTTCGTCGCCGGAATCCGGCGTAAACGAAAACACGAGAGAATAGGGGCCGACGAAGCCTTGCGTTTCCGCGAAGCTCGAAGCTTGATTGGCGAACCGAATATTGCCCGCCGTCGAACTCACGTTCACGGCACTTCGGCTACCATAAGTTGAAAAGTAAGATGTCCCACCAAAGAACGATTTCTGCGTCGGGCCTTGGGGTATCAGTGTGGGATTGAATATTGTCTCAAGGGTGATATCTCCGATCGCGGACACGGCAAACGCACCGTCTCCAAGCGCGAGGGAGGGATACAGAGGAAGAATTGTGCTGTCGGTCGCGGTGGCGACACGGCCTGCGCGAATGGAACCACCTGCATCGAGAAGGCCGCGACCGGCACCCACGTAGAAAACACCGCTGGCGATATCGCGGCCCGCGCGTACCGTAAGGTCGCCACCATCGATGATTTCTAATTGGCTTTGTTCCAACGAAGTCCCGCCTAGCTGACGGCCGATCGTCGGCACTGATACTGAAAGATTGTCCACATCAATACCGGCAGAAATCACCACGTTGCCGCCACCTAACGCACCCACACCCGATTCGAAATATTCATACGCAACCGTCCAGCCGAGCGCGCGCGATGATGTTAATGGGCCATCAACAGCCCCTTGGCGATAGAGCCAGCCTGTGACGAGCTGATTGGGATATTGTGATAAATCGGTTCCAGGTACCACACCATGAATACTGTCACCGGCTGCGATGCTGAGGTTACCGCCGAACTGTGGGTAGGGTCGACCTTCAAGCGTACCTTGGTCTCCCAACGAGCCGAGCGGTACACCAAGCCCGGTATCCTTACCCGCCGTATAGACTACGGATGCGCGATTACCGAGCGTCACGTCCCCACTCGCCCTAATATCAATACTGCCGGTTCCGGTTCGGATGGCTTTAAATTGCGCGCGTTGGACGACTGAAGCGAACGGATCGAGAGTTGCAACGCTTGGAACGCCACTTGTCAGCGAGAAATTCCCTTTGGTCTGACCCGTTTGTAGCGGATCTGGGCTAGCCACATCCGCGCCAGCGACGAGGCGGTACGACCATGAATTCTGGTTCAACAAGATCGGAGTCGCAACGGTCAAGTCGTCGAGACCCTGAAATCCGTCGGAGAGGCTAGCATCGAACGTGAGATTTCTCGCGGCACGTAACGTCAGCAGCCCGGGTCGATCGTGGAAATGCCAGGAAGATAAATCCCAATCACTGGCCACCGTAAGGTCTTGAGTAGCCGATGCCACTTCAATCGACGGAACTACCTCGAATCGCGAATTGCCGCTAAAGCCCAACCCATCGATCACGTCTAGCGCACGATCAGCGAAAGCGTTGGTGTCGTTGAACATCGTGCCACCAACGCTCGTCTCGGATGCATCAAGTATTCCATTGGCAATGATGTAGCGCGCTCGCCCCGCGAGCGTAATGTCGCGGGCACCTAATAGTGCGCCGGTGAACCGTAGTGCATCGTTCGCGGAATTTAAATCGGCGAGTGTCAAAGCGGTCGCGCGCTCGACTTCGAACGTGATATGGCCACCCAGCGCGTCGACTACCCCGGAAGCGGTGCCGCCTGCTGGCGAAACATCGATCAATGATCCGATGTCGAGAAAAATGCCCGACTGACTACTTGCAAGCGAAACACGGCCGCCCACCTTGTTGCTATCACGGGCCCTGGCCAGCAGCGCCGCACCGCCATTTACATGGATAGCGTCACGGGCATTGAGCGCGATTTTTCCGCCCGCACCACCACTCGCGTCGAGACGACCTAATACGTCGATGGCGCCCGCATCGGTCGTAATCTGAATATCGGCCGCAGTCACGACATCGGAGGCTTGAACGGTCAAATCCCCTTCGCGAACTCGAATCGACCGTGAACCAAAAAACCCGTCTTCATTAAGTGTGTTGTTGAGTTGACTGAAATTCGTGACTCGCATGGAATCTTGACTGAAACGTCCCGCAACATACCCGGCAACGGCGCTGGCCGTGACCGTGCCGCCAAGCGCCACCGCGCCTCGTGGCGCGACTAGCGCCAGCGTGCCAGCGTTTCCCCCGGCAGGGTTACCTGAGATATTCATCGTTGACCCGGAGAGGGCGCGAACGTTGCCGTGCACTGATTCCAGACGAACTGCACCAGCGGGTGCCGTGGCGACGTTACCCTCGAACGCGCCAGCGACTCCACTCACATCGATCACGGAACCGCTAAGTAGCGTGACGTCGTCGTTCGCCACACTGCCTGTCGCCCGCAAACGCAGATCCCCGGCCGGCAACACGATATTCGCGCCCTGTTGAATACGCGCACCGGAAATAGACAATCGTGCACCTAGCCCGTTTGAAGCACCGAGCGGCGTAACTCCGGTACGTAGCAAATCGACACTGCCACTCGCCTCCAAGACGTAATCCGCCAAGCGGCCCCCGGTCAGTAACGCCGCGCTCAGACTGAGCGAACCGTCCGTCTTGAATCCGCTACCAACGCCGCCACTAGCTGCAAGCACATTGCGGGCATTCAAGGCTACGTGGTTAAAGCCGCTGATATCAATGGCCCCATCTCCCAGTTGAACGGAATTGGCATCAAACTCCAAATATCCAAAACCAGGCGGAGCTACGGCTGGCGCTGTAAAATGGGTCCGATTCGACAACTCGAGTAGGGAAGTGCTCAATTTAGCGATCCCGGGAGTCGTTAGCTGTCCGCGAAAGGCGGGGGAGTCGAGTACAAGGTGATCCACATCCAATTCGAGCGGGTCGTAGAAATCGATGCTCGAACGGCTACTCAACTTAAGTTCATTCACTTTAATGCTGGCGAGTTTTGCTTCGGTCAGCTGCAGTCCGCTCACTGGAGCATTGGTGTCGCCAAGACTAATCCGAGAGGCACTGAGTTCAAGCGATCCCCCGGACATTCTGATCGCGCCTTCCAGATGGGTATCCAGTGTCGAGTTCAGCAGCATGGAACCCGAGGCTGTCAACACCGCGCCTGCTTCGACGCTAAGAACGCCAGTGAGATTTGCAACATTCGTTCGCGCGAATTCGGCTTGAGGGTCGTTGGACAAACGAAGCACCACGCCGTCACCGTCGACCTGCAAAATTTCGCGAGTCCCATTGGAGGGCCCAGCACCGAAAAGACTGCTGCCCGATTCAACGCGCAGAATGTCGCGAGCGGCGAGCACGATTTCCGGTGCGGTGACAACCGAACCGGCGTCGACTTCGACCCGCTGCGCGCCCACTGTTAACGTGCGAATTCCTTTCGCGACGGAACTGGTCGCGCCAATGGTAATGCGCGAAGCGCCGAGCGCATTCAAACCATCCGCCGCGATCAGCAGCGATCCCGGCGTGGTGGGATGTGCCGCGCTATTGGCTACAATCGCGAGCGCGTTGCCCACTATTTCGACGGTCGAGCCCTGCCCGCCTAGTGCGGCCGTCGAATTGACCTTTCCACCCAGGTTAAGGGTAGTTGTCGCTTTGAATTGCGCGACTCCACCGTCGCGTGGCAGCGCACCGCCGCCTAGCGCGAACTTAAAATCATTCGCTTCATGCAGGGCGTAGCTTGCGAATAGTTGCGCGTCCCTGCCAGGTCGCACGAGATACCCACTCGATTGACTGTCGCCCACAAGGCCGTTGGCAAATACCGCACGACCGGACACGTAGGAACCACCGCCCGGAGCAGTGATCGCTTCGGTACTAGTAAAATTGACTAGTCCATTCACTCTGGTGATCAAGAACGCTCCGGGCAGTAGCGCAAAGCGAGCTGGCAATAATGGATAACGGCCAGCCGGCAAGCCATTCACGCCTTGCGACAGTTCAACACTTTGGCCCGGTGAAAGATTGAAGTTCGTTTTCTCTTGAGGATCAATTGGGGCATAGTCGAGTCGCAGCCGTGGCACGATTGCAAAAAGATTTGGCGATACCATGGGGCTCAGATAGTCGTTCGACCCACCCAACCCGGGTTGGAACTCATACGCGAGTAAATCGCCACCGCCGACTTGATCGATAACAGCGCTTGCTGCAAACGTTACGCTAGGCGCTTGAAGCAGTAACGATTGTGTGGGAAAGGGGTTGGCGGGGCGATCGGTACCCGTCGTGAAAACCTGACGCACGGGTGATCCGCCTTTGTTATACGCGTAAACCCAGTCGGTTCCGAGTTCGATCCGACCAAACAACGCTGTTTGGTCACCGAGCGAAGTGCTCGTTAAACTTCCCGGCAGTAACACCACGCTCTCCGAGGCGGTTAGGTTCAAGTGACCGAGGGGCGCCTTAAGCGTGCCGCCTTGCAGAATCGTCGGCGCGACGATTGAGACCTCTCCACCAACGGAAAGGACCGCACCTGAAGCGTTGCCGGTCTGTGCAAAACTGATGACACCGGCCGGTTCATTACGAATCGCCAGCGTAAAATTGCTTAAGGTCACTGGATAAATCTGCGTCGCGGTAAGTTGTAAATTGCCGACTGTCTCCAAGCTACCGACGATATCGGTAGAACCCACGATCTGTGTTCCGAGCAGCCGGATATCCCCATGGCTGATAAAAGCAACATCGTTCAGACCGAGCAAGCGAGATGCGCCGGTCAGGTCGAGCAGATCGGCCTCCATCGTCAACCTGCCAGTGCCGCGAAGAAACGTTGGCAACGCTCGGAACCCGGTGTCTAGCGTGTCGTCACTATTACCTAGCGCAAGATAAGGTGCGACGAAGGTAGCGTGACCGCCGAGACTTTCAAAGCCTGCCGCATCGAGGATCATGCTCCGCGATGCGGTAACGGTGGGATTGCCTTCGAACTGGATCGAACCCGATTGGACGGCATTCCCGAAAATAGAGTCACGCCGAACGATATTGCGAGCATGAATCGTAATATTCCCTACGCCACTCGCATTCAACAGTGTGGAAGAAAGTATTCCCAAACCATTGTCAGCACCAGAAACAGGCGAATCGAGTTGGAGGTCTACTGGAAAAGCGCGCGACGCTTTGTCAGTCACGATAATGGTTCGCGAACCAAGCGGAAGCCCGAAATCCGAGGGTGCGAGGTCGCTTCGATTACCTCGTCCTTGGGCATCGAGTTCAACCAGTAGACTGCCGGAAAGCGCGCCTCGCGGGGCATGGCCGTCGATATCTCCAGCAAAAAATATCCCTTCTGCGGCTTGAAATTTGACCTCGCCGGCGCGTCCGCTGACGAGCTGGCGTTGGATAGGTTGCTGCGCAGAGTTACCCGTGGTGACAACATCAAGCGTTGCTTGGGTGCCGCTGACGTTTATCCTTGAGCCTGACTCGCCAACAAGGTAGCCGCTCTTCGCGGTGAGGTTGACTTGACCGCCATTGAGCATGGTTCCTGGCAACTGACCGATGGAACTCGGCGGCTTCATCTTGGCGAAAGCCTGCGCATTGAGCTTCGCGTGAGAGCCCAACCAAAGTGTCTGCGACGCCAAGAAATGGCCCAAACTATCGGAACCGCTGATGGCACTTGTTAACGTAAGCGAGATCTGCCCGGCGGGAGCTTCGATGGTTCCGTCCACGAACATTCGGGTATCGCTGGAGAGCGCGATTTTCGCTCCGGCTTCGCCGAGAATACTTGCGCCTGCTCCAAGAGATAGGCGCCCCGATTGACCGAGAATCAAATCGTCGTAGGCGCGTTGCGGTTGCTTCAGGACGATGAGTGCCAAGTTTACCGGTGACCGATCAAAATCAGGGAGTAATCCAACGGATAGCAAATCAGACAGCTCGGCGCCGTCGGGTACGTCACGCAGAGCAAGACTCGGGAGAAAGTTGCGTTGAACGAGGGAGATGTCGATATTCGACGGGATCTCTAAACGCCCACCTTCGGCAGATAGGCTGAAATTTTCGAAACCTCCAATCAAAAATCTCGCCGACTGCCATTGCAATTCTTTTGGCAATCCTCCTGTGCAGACAGTGTTGCTGATACATAGGGAAGACGCCGTAAGCGAGAGACTGCCGCCACGTGTCATGCCGAAAGCTTGTAATTCACCATTAAGCTCTAGACCGACGGGCGCAGGTTGAGTACTGCTTTGCGTCGATGCGAGCGTAATTGCGCCTCCAATACCCGCTTGAAGTTTGCCCTTATTGGAATAATAGCCACCGCCGTTTGCGAGCAAGGCGCTCCCGACTGGTAAAAATATACCGCCTTGATCCGAGCGAAGTTCCTTGGCCGACAACGTTATCGTACCGCCGTCGCTGGCGATACGCCCCGTTGGAAGCAAACCTCGATTACGTGCTAGTAGGTCGTTGGTCCACAAGCCGCTAACATCAAGTTTGCCCTGGCTTCCGAAAATAATGCTGCCGTTTCCGGTCCCTAGGGACGCGGTTTGTTCAGTGGTAAGACTTATCGTGCCACTGTGCATAACGAGTTGACCATCGATCCTCACCTGCGACCCTGAAAAGGCGAATGTGCCATCCGTTCCTAAATCAAGACGAGCATCCGATAGAACTCGTAGATCTCGATTTGAGTGAATGTCGACCTGCCCCAGCCGCTCGGCAGAAAGCTGCGAAGGTGTAAGAGTCAACGTGGTAATTCCGATCGGAAATGGATCGCTAATCAAGTCGAACAGGACACTGGACTGATTCGCGGAGGCGGCAAGCACGATGCTGGGAGACACGAAATCCGGCGCGCCGTTAGCCGGCAGTAGCGAATTCCCGATAAAAAGCGCGCCGCGCAAAGGGCGTTCGTCAAAAGGCCGACTTAGATCCCGTGCGGTAGTCGCTGGTAGCCGTTGATTCTGGCCAATCGTTGTGGCGCCGATAAACTCGCCAGCGGCAAGCATTTTGCTTGCTTGCAGATGGATCGTGCCAGCATCGCGGCCTTCGGTGTAACCACTCGAGGTTGAGTCGTTCAGTTGATTCCCGCTCCACAACTGGAAGCTTTCAGTCGGTCCCCATTTGGGATGCAGCTCATCAAAATGACCGTATACCCCATCGTAGGCGATATTCGGATCGGCGTTCTGAATCGTAAATACGCGGCCAGCGCGGAATACATAAGTGGTTGGTACGAGCCCCGGCGCGTATGCGATGCTGCCGCCGGAAGTGTTGAGTACAGATTCCGTGGCGAGCGCGATATCACCTTCGGACTGGAGATCGATAGTACCTCCAACACTATTTCTTTCAGCAACGCGGCGTGCCACGCCACCGGCGGCCTCGTGAAGGTCAGCGAGCGGAGTTCCCACCCATTCCGTGCCGTCCGCCAATCTGCCGTGTATCCGTGCGTCAACCGTAACGGTTTTGCCGAAGAGTTTACTCGTACGCTGAACGGGTCGGTCCTTTAACTCACTACTCTGCAATTTGACGGTTAGCGCGTTGCGAGACGATGGGAGTGCAATATCTTCCCCTGAGACATTGAGCACTGCGCGGGTTTGCACTCGGATCCGACTGTCAGAACGATCTGAAGCGCGAACGAGATCATCGCCTTTAGCCGAAGCAAACGCACTGATCTCACCGCCGCGCACTGTCACCCGTGCTCCAGACTGGACGAGCACGTTGCGGCCGCGAAGCTGCACCTGACCTGGAGGCTGTACGTTCGCGTCGAGTGTCGTTTCGGGGTCTGTAAGATCAGGGCTTGCGTCAGTGATACTGTTAGCGCCAAGTTTCAACGTCCCACCTACTACGGCGTTCGTAGTATTCACGCTGCCAGTAGAGGTCCGCGCAATAAGCTTAACCGTACCGCCACTACGTACTGCTGTGCTTGCCGATACACGGCCAAGTTGATTGACCGCCAACCCCACCAAGTCGACAGTGCCGCGCGCCGCATCGATTTGTCCGGTGAGGTGTATGGGGTCGCCGGACTTCAAGGCGTTGACATCGCTACCGTTCGTAACAATGCCCGCACCGTCAACTTCTACTAGCAAACCGCGCTCGTTTCCATTCGCCGACGGTGCGCGCAGATAAATTTTGGAACCGGCAGCCAATACAGTCTGGCCGTCCGGTGTCGTAATTGAGCCTTCGTTTGTGACATTACGCCCGAACAACATCACCCGCCCACCGCTTGGTGTGGCCAGCGACGCTCCCTGAGCAACCGTGACGTCACCCTGGGTTCCATTACCCTGAAATGCCGGATTGCCATTGGTAATCGGGGTAGTCAATCCGCCAGAGAGTGCGGCGGGCGTGATGTTTAACGTCGACGCGATCAGACCCCGCACGTTCACCTGGGCGCCCGGGCCAAACACGATCCCATTTTGATTTAGGAAAAAGATCTGTCCGTTGGCATTGATCTGGCCTTCAATCAGGCTCGGGTTCGCCTGGTGAATTAAGTTCAGCGCGACAGCAGCCTGATTCGGTTGCAAATAGTTCACGGTATTGTCGCGACCGATATTAAAGCGGTCCCAATTGAGGGTGACATTGGGATTGCTAGGCACACCCGCTGTGATATTCATCGTAGTGCCTGCGGTCGACAAAGACGCCTGTCCACCTGGGGTCACCCACACCGCGCTTGGCACCGGGAGTTCGCCGGCACCTGCTGATGGCGGCGTAGACATGAGACAAAACCATATCGCGACGATGGAACTAAACCGCCCGCGGCTGATGCGACGTAGGCTGCTCGATAGTTCGCTTGCAGTCCGGGTAAGCATGGGTGAATTCAGTGGATTTGGAATTATTTTGGACGAATTGATTCGTCGCGAAATTGTGACCGCATATGGCTCCGTTATTAAGGTGAGCCTG
>JAYUEZ010000331.1:0-4611 GCA_043738965.1 Gammaproteobacteria bacterium | reverse complement strand
GTCGTTTTGGATGTCCTTGCCAGCAGAAATCTTGCCGCTGAATTCGTTGATGTCGGCCAGCGGTTGCCGTTCACCGCCGATAAAGCTGTTGGTTTTGGGAAATATCTTGTCTTCGATGCAAACGCCCGCGATATCGCGCTGCTCAAGTTTGCGCACCAGACGGCGCATGTTGTTGAAATTACCGTAGCCGGTGTCGCCGTCGAGCAAAATGGGCACCGAGGTAACGTCTGACATGAATTCGAGGTTGTCGACTACCTGTGTCCAACTCGCTTCGTTGTTATCGCGCACGCCAAACTGCGCCGAAATGGCGAGACCGCTCGCCCAAATGCCAGCGAACCCGGCTTCCTCGACAATTCGCGCGCTAATGCCATTGTGTGCTTCGCAAATAAATTCGAGATTCGGAGATTGCAGCAGCGCTTTTAAGCGAGTCGCCTTGCGGATTGTCGGCGAACTACTGTCAGCAGCGACCATTTTGCAACCTCGGTAGAATTTCGTGTCGAGCGCGCTCGATATCTTCCGGAAAATCGATTTCGAGCCAGGGCAATCCGCTAATGTCTTCGACACCGAGTGGCACGTCGCCGGTCATGATGAGGTCGCGCAGCGCTTCTTCATACGGTGCATCAAGCAGGTCGCGCGCGACATAGCGTTCGCATTGTGCCGCCAACTCAGTCGCCCCTAGTCGATCGAATTTAAAAAATCCGACGGACTCGCCACAGCAATCGTATGCGATCTCCGGGTTGAGTTGTTTCCGAAATTCAACAATTTTCCCGGCCCGGAGGCATAGTTTGACGGGTTCGTCGCCCGGGACGAAATCGCGATCCAGCAAAAAGCAATTACGATGTGTGCTGCCAATGAGTCGAGTCATGATCGCCGGGTCGTACAGCACGTCAGCGTCCATCAAGATTACGTCTTCGCCAGTGGTGAGCGCTGCGCGCACCGTCCATAAACTCACGACGCTGCCGCGGCGAAACTCGGTGTTGTGCACGGTGCGGACATTGCTTGCTCCGTAGGCGGTTACCGCGCTGATAAGATCTTCGGCTCGATACCCTACGCACAGGGTAATTTGGGTCACGGCATGCGCCGCGAGGATACGTAAATGACGATGAATTAGCGACTCACCGCCAAATTCGAGTAAGGCTTTGGGTTGGGCGCCGAGCGCGCCAAGTCGATTGCCGAGTCCGGCCGCCAAGATAATTGCCCGCATGGATTAGGACGGCCGCCTGCCAAAGATTTGCTTGAATCCGAAATAAGCGATCGCGTCTTTCATGTTCGAGATAAATCGCCGCGCCGGATTGATATCGATATTGGTAAGGTATTCGAGCGTTAACACCACGCGCTCTTCGCCCGCGCCGAGTGCCGTCACGCGATGATAGAGTTTATCGCCATTGAACAAAACGAGTCGCCCCGGCGGTAGGTCGAGGCTCAACACTTCGGTCTCTCGAGTTGACTCGTTTTTATACAACTGACATTCCAAACGGCAGCTCGACTTATCAATAAGACCGATCAACACGGTATAACGTTCGCCTTGGTAGTACGACGTATCGTAATGATAGCCGACGTGGTCCCCTTCTTCGGTGTAGTAATACAGTGCGAAGGCGTGCGGGTCGCGGTTGGGGCATACGTGCAAGCGTCTTTGTGTCAGGGTTTCGAGTGTGGTCAGTAACGTAGGGGAGGCATACAGGGCTTTAAACTCGAACGCAGCACGATCGAGGTGAAAAGCGCTGATACTGCCACCCTTTTTGTGCCCCGGAATATAGTTCCGATGGAGTGCCGGGCGGAGTTCATGGGCGCGAGTAATCAAACCTTCCAATACATCGTCGGGCACGCAGTGGTCGATCACCACAAACTCCGCTTGGGCCGTGAATTCGGCGCGTAGGCGCTCGAGCGGTAGCCGCTCGAAGTGGTTTGCTAAGCTTGTTTCATCATCGCGCGTAACCCTGGCGAGGGGCCTCATGGGTGATCACGCGCAAACCATGCGACGGCATCGGAGATCGCGGTAGCCGCGGGTCGATGGTGATATCCCAGCTCCGATTCGGCCCGCGAACTATCGAAAAACATGCGTTTGCGCGACATGCGCAGACCGTCGACGGTTACTTGCGGTTCCGCGCCATTCGTTATCCATGCCCAGGCTTCTGAGAGGTAAGCAATTGGGTAAACCAGCGCGCGTGGCAGTCGAATGCGTGGCGGCGCTCGACCGCAGCATTCGGCGATGGCGGTGAGGATTTCCTTAAGGCTTAAGTTCTCGCCGCCTAAAATATAGCGACGGCCAACGCTGCCACGGTCAAAAGCTTGTAAGTGCCCCGCCGCGACATCGTCGACATGCACAATATTGAGGCCCGTATCGACATACGCCGGTATTTTGTTGCGCGCGGCATCGCGAATAACGCGGCCGGTCGGGGTTGGTCTGATGTCGTAGGGTCCAATGGGGGTCGACGGATTGACGATAATGGCTGGCAGTTGGCGGGTCCGCACGAATTCGTGGACGAGCTCTTCTGCTAAAAATTTCGAACGCTTATAGTGGCCAATCATATTCGACAATTGTACCGGCGCATTTTCGTCGCTTGGACGTCCATCGTCATGCAGACCCAGGGTTGCGACGCTGCTGGTATAGACCACGCGCGTGACGCGCGCCGCAAGGGCGGCCTCCATCAGATTACGGGTGCCGTCAACATTGCTCGCGTACAAGTCGTTGGGATTGCGCGTCCACAGACGGTAGTCGGCAGCGACATGAAACACCGCCTCGACACCCGTGCAGGCGGCCCGTAACGAGGCCGGGTTCCTGAGGTCGCCGTCCACGCATTCGATGGCCAAGCCGGCGAGGTTGCGACGATCGCCGCCGGGGCGCGCAACGACGCGGACCGCATCGCCCCTTGATAATAATTGACGGACGACCGCGCTCCCAACGAAGCCAGTGGCGCCGGTGACAAGACAGTGGGTCAAACGCGTTTTTCGAGCGCGATGTATTGCGCTGCGCTAGCCGCGAGAGCAATGGGCGCGCCAATCGCGGCCGCAATCAAAAACCACTCCAAGCCATTGACCAACGTCACCAACGGCAAGCCGTAAAGGATATCCTCCGCTTCGAATCCGCCGAGTTTCGGTTGCGCAGTCGCCGCCTTGCCGTATTGCTGCTCAATGTTATTACGTAGTTGAAAGATCCCTGCGACCGAAATTCCGGCCAGCCCACCCAACCACAACGCACCCGAGCCGAGTGACGGGGCGAGACCAATCCCGATGCAAAAAAAAAGTCCAACCGTGACCAGGCCATCAGCCGCCAGATCGTAGTTATGGCCGAATTTACTGGCTTGCCCGCTAAGCCGTGCAAGCTCGCCGTCGGTGTGATCTAGGAAATTTGAAACGACGATAATCAAAGCCGCGATATTGTCGGCGTCGCCCTGCGCAAATAGGCCGGCGCCAATCGCGCCCACGATTAGACGTACCGTTGTTAAATGGTTAGGCGTGACACCGGTGCCACGGAGCGGTGCGACGACGATCGCGGCTAACCGTGCATCCCAAGGTTTGTAGCTTTGCGCCATCGCTAGGCGGATTTCGTCAGTGAGGAGCGACTATATTCGCACGGTAGCGCGGCGCCGGCACGCTTCAGTTGCTTTAATGCCGAGCCGTATTGCAGCCCCAAACGGAGCAACTCGGGTAACGCCCACGGCCGTCGACCAAGCGCGGCGACCACCCTCCACGTTGAATGATTGGAAGGGCTGAGCGCCATCAATGCTGTGGCCGTGAGTGACGTCGTCGCGGGATCCGTAATCACTCGGAGTCCGGCGAAACCGAGACCATGAGTGCGGGCAACAGCGGCGATCGCCGCCGATTCCATATCGACAGCGGCGCAACGGTAACGTCGGTTTAGCGCTGCCTTTTCGTGCGACGTCGTGACCGGCGCCGAAACGGCGAGCCCGATACGTTCGCGGATACCAAGATGGTGTAAGCAGGCCTTGGTTTGCTCGATCCAGCGCGGATCGCAGTGATACTCGGTTTCGGTCGCGGCATCGATCACGGAGGTATACAGAATCAAATTACCCGCTCGTAATTCAGCTTCAAGTCCGCCGGCGACACCCCACGACACGAGTAGCTCAGCCCCTTGCGTGACTAAGCTATTCGCAGCCGCGGTTGCGGCGGCTGGGCCAACCCCACCGCACACCACACGCGGCCATTCCGCAACCAATCGCACACGCCGGCCGAGTGTCGCGGCTTCGGCTGTCATGGCGGTCACGAAGCCTATTCGCGGCGGGCGTCCGACGCGCTCGTCGTGCGCGCCAATATCCGCCTTATGCTCCGAAACTCGTTGCGCATTTGCGATCATGATCGGGAATGCTGCGCTTCAAATCCTTCAATGTAGGTCGGTCCGCGCGGCACAATATCGAGACGTGGCAAGCCTCGCGACGAGACATAGAATAGTGCGCGTAGCGCCGTGTTACTCGTGGCCGCAAGGCTGGTGGCGGCGATTGTTAGTTGCACTTGGCGCCGAGAAATTTTTACCTCCGTGCTCGAGCTGAATAGCGGGTTCGAATTGATTTTGCGCAAGGTCAGTACCGCCATCCCTAACGCCCACAGGCAAAATTTTCGGAGCCCGGCCTGCTCCGGCGGAATCTTCAACGT
>JAYUEZ010000330.1:0-4614 GCA_043738965.1 Gammaproteobacteria bacterium | reverse complement strand
GCCGCTTGTGGTGCTGGCGACAGCGGCCACGGTAATCGCTTCTCAGGCCACGATATCAGGCGCATTTTCCATCACCGCGCAGGCCGCCCGTCTAGGCTATCTCCCACGCATGCGAACCGTACATACCTCAGATCTCGAGCGCGGGCAGATTTACGTCCCGAGCGTGAATTGGTTAATGCTCGTCGCGGTAATCGTTCTGGTGCTGCAGTTTCGTTCGTCGAGCGGGCTCGCCGCCGCCTACGGGATCGCCGTTTCGGGCACGATGATCATCACTTCGATTCTCGCCGTGGTCGTGATGCTCCGCGTGCATGGTCGACGACAGATCCCCGTACTGTTGGCGTTCACGGCATTCGGAATGTTAGAGGTAGGATTTCTCTGTTCAAACCTAACTAAGATTGTCGACGGCGGGTGGGTTCCCCTGTTGCTCGGCGCGGTAATCTGTCTATTGCTCACCACCTGGAAAGAAGGGACTCGCCTGGTCGCCGAGCGGCGCCAGGCTATCGATATTTCGATGACTGATTTCATCGGTGGGCCGGCGCCGGATGTGCCATTGGTGTCTGGAACCGCCGTCTATCTAACCTCTGATCCGGCGCTGGTGCCGAGTGCGCTATTTCACAATTTGAAGCACTTCAAAGTGCTGCATGAGACCACGGTGTTTTTGCACGTCGTGACCGACGAGGTGCCGTACGCGGCGAATCGCGTTAGCATCACCGCCCTAACGTCGGGCATGTATCGAGGCATTTACCAAGTCGACCTCCATTTTGGTTTTCGCGAACAACCGGATATCCCGCATGCGCTCCGTTCGGCGCAGGTTCCGCCGCTGGCGTTTGATCCGATGACAACTTCGTATTTTGTCGCGCGGACGCTAATTGTCGATGGCCCCGGTGGGTTACCGGCGTGGCGCTGCGCGTTATTTGCGTGGATGACACGTCAAGCTGAAAGCGCCGCGACTTATTTTGAATTGCCGGCGAACGCGGTGGTGGAAGTGGGTACGCAGGTATTGCTGTGACGCGCGGGTTCACGAACGGCGCGTGAACCTTTTCCTCAATTGATCATCGACGGCCTCCTTGTTTAGAGGCCGCCAAAGAGGTGCCGGCGTGGATATTTAATAGTCACGACGGCACCTTTACTCTAACGTCTGAATTGTGTGGCGCCGACAAGCGTCCGCACCAATGATTATGTTAGGCGCCAACTCGCCTCAGCACTTTCGGCGGAAGATGATTAAGAAGCTTCAGTAGCTCAGGTAACATTGGCGCAATATTCTGAATGCGAGCACGACGCGCAACCAGGACCACGACACCAATCGGAAGCGTTGCAAGATTTTGCTGGAACTCTAGATTTTGGTCGGCCGTCAGGAAAGCGTCGAACCGCGTTGCCGCCAAGGCCAGCAACTTTCCATTCTTGATGCCGGACCATCCTTCATTTTTTACCGTAGACGCGTTATGACCAGCGATGAGTTGGACTAAATCACGTGGTAGGGATTCGTCAAGCAAGATGCGCATCAGCTGTCACAGCTACGCGGGCCTGCTCAAGGACAGCGATGGCCATTTCGCGTGTTACGGTCGGAAACTGTTCCAGGAAGACATCCAGCGCGTCACCTTCTTCCAAATAGTCGAACAGATTCTGAATGGGCACGCGGGTACCAGAAAATACAGGTGCGCCGCTTTGGATTTCCGGGTCTACGACGACGATGGGCATTTCCATTGGTGATTCCCCGACTTTGCGTGCTCCAAGTGTAACGCCGAATAGATTCTTTTGGCGCCTAACGAGGTTGTAGCAAAAGTATCTGAAACGTCGTCGACTCCCGGAACTTTCGTGGTCGATGTCGATCTGATCGACGTGCACCACGATTTCGGGAAATTCGTCATGGCTCGTTACAAGCACATCGATACCTCACCGCACTCAATCGCTCAGGGTCGGAGCTTGCTGTTTGCCTTTCATCGATTCGTCGATGCAAGAACCATCGAGTGGCGTGCGAATTGACTCCCCGATAAAAAGGGCAAGACGCAAGCTCTGAACATCTCGCTGCGCCCCCACTGCGCCGTACGCATTTGAAAAGCGGTCACGCCTCTGGCCCCAGCAGTATTTTGATGTCGGAAGAGACCATCGCTCCCAAGCTTGATGTCTAACCGTAAAAAATCTGGACACTTTCGATAGCTTGCGACCTTGCTTCCGCCGGCGGAATGTCAATGTTCTTTACAATGGTCTGGTCCGATGAGATTGAAATCATTTATAAAATAAATAGTTAAGTTTTTGGCATCGAAATTGCGCTAGTACGATTGAAGCAGTGGTTCCGAATTTCGTTTGCTAACTACGTCTGGAGGATTTCTATGAAGCGCTCAATGGCTGGGATTTCGATGGCGATGGCTTTGTCATTCGCTGGGGGAGCGTCTGCGATCCCCATGGAACTGATTACTAACGGCGGTTTCGAGACTGGCGATTTCACCGGATGGACGGCCACTGATCTTACGGGCGGTTCAGGGAGCTGGTTTGTTGATAGCGTCGCGACAACACCGGTTTCCAGTTCCTCCACCGTAGGTCCTGCTTCCGGCGGCTTCTATGCGGTTACTGATCAAGGTGGGCCCGGGACCCACGCGCTGGAGCAGGCGTTTACGGTACCGGTGGGCGTTTCCTCGTTAATGCTTTCGTTCGATATGTTTATGAATGATCAGTCTGCTGTCGGCCCGCTAGATGCGGGTGGGCTGGATCACAATTTACCTTTGAACCAACACGCGCGGGTAGATATTCTGACCGCACTTGCAGGCACGTTTTCGGTCTCGGTCGCCGATATCGTCGACGCGCTCGTCGCGCCTTCGGTAGACCCAGGCCCAAATCCGCATGCCTACAAGTCTTATTTGTTCGATCTGCTGCCGTTTGTGACGGGTGGGACTACTTACAAGCTTCGGTTTGCCGAAGTCGACAACCAATTATTCTTCAATCAAGGCGTCGACAATGTCAGTCTTTTGGCCGACGCACGTCAAAGCGTTCCCGAGCCGACGACGTTGGCGTTGCTGAGTATTAGTTTCGCGGGGTTCGCGTATAGCCGTAGACGCGCTCGCGGGTGTGAGATTTAGTTCAAAAATTGCGAAAACAACATGTCCGGTGCCGGCGTGAATATTTATTAACCACGCTGGCATCTTTCAGGTGACACACGCCACACATCGCTAACCCGCTGGCCCTTCAATCTTGTACAGCCGCGCGCCGTTTTCCCACAGGATTTTATGTCGCGTCACCGGATCACAATCGCCGAGACCGCTAGTTATCCGCCGCTGGACCTCGTCACCGAATAGCGAGGTCGGATGTGGATAATCCGTTTCGAAAAGAATGTTATCAACGCCAACTTTATCGATGAGCCGGCGCGGCGCGGTTTGTTCAAACCAATAGCACGCATACACATTGCGCGCGAAATATTCGGACGGCAGGCGATCAAACTCTGGGCGATCTTCGCTGACTCGATTGCCTACGAATTGATAATCGAGCGCTTCCAACACAAACGGGATCCAGCCGATGCCGCTTTCCACCGAGATGAATTTAATCGTGGGGTAACGCGCCAGCACACCAGACATTAAGAGGTCGCAGAGCTGTCGCCCGTTATTCATGAACAGGTCAACAGACAGTTCGGCGAAGGCCGCCATGCGGCCATAGATTTTGATTTTGTCGCGCAGTAGGCCGCCTTCCATATTGCCCGAGCCAATGTGAAAACTAATCGGTAAATCGAGTTCGACCGCGACTTCCCACAACGGATCCCAATGGCGATCGCCCAGCAGCGGTTGGCCAAAGGACTGCGGTTCACCGGTAAATAAAATGCCGCGATGACCCATCGCCGCACAGCGGCGCACTTCGGTCACCGCCGCCGCGACATCCCAAAATGGCGTGGATGTAATGGGCAGAAGGCGCCGTGAATCGGCGGCGGCCCATTCGGTTTGCCAGTCGTTGTAGACCTGCACGCAAGTCAGCATCAATTCGGGATCGCCCAGGCGCAAGAATTCCTGTGCGCCAAAGCCGCCGACATTGGGATACATCACCATCGCCCAAATGCCCATGTCGTCCATGTACTTCAGGCGTGCGTCGGCATCGAACGCGCCAGGATGGAGGCCCGCGTAATCCTTGGGCGGCGACTTGAAATCGCCAACCCCAGCGGTGGCCGTGAGGCCAACGGGTACTATGCGATGCTGGCCGAGCCACCACCATTGGCGGCCCGCGCTATCGGTTTCGACCCGCGGCGCCGCCTCACGCATCCGGGCGGGCATGCGCTTGGACCACAGATCTGGAACCTCGGTCACATGGGTATCGACATCGATAATTGAATACGCCGGCATCTTTAAATCCTCCCAGAGTCCTACAGAGTGTCGATTCAGCGCTTGCTCGTGGCCGCAGAGTTGTTACGCTCTGCCCCTATCCTCACAAGATGGTGCGCGGCATGCAATACGATCTCGTCATTAAAAACGGCATGGTGGTGGATGGGTCTGGCGCGCCGGCCTATCCGGCGGACGTTGGCGTCGCCAATGGCAAGATCGCGACCATCGGGCGCATCACCAGCCAAGCGGCACGTAAGATCGATGCCGAAGGCCACGTCATTTCGCCCGGCTTTGTCGATGGTCACACGCATATGGA
>JAYUEZ010000329.1:0-4621 GCA_043738965.1 Gammaproteobacteria bacterium | reverse complement strand
TTGCCATGCCGTGGAATGGTTTCGGGTTTGAAACCGCCAAGCGGCCCCCGAGTTCCGATGAATTGGTCGCGAAGCAAAAACGTTACTACCATTATGCGATCGAAAAATTCGGACCCGAGCGCTGCATGTTCGAAAGCAATTTCCCAGTCGATAAATGCGCGATTTCTTATCCCGTGCTCTGGAACGCGTTTAAGAAATTGGCCGCAGGCTACACAGAGGCTGAAAAAGACAGCCTGTTTCGTGGCACAGCGACGCGCGTGTATAAGATCAAAGCGAAAATTTGAAGCTAAGAATAAGAATATGCTGGAACCGCCGGCTGGCCAGACCGGGCGAACCTGTCGGCGGTAACCGCATCGCATTCAACACGAACGGAGCAAGCTATCGTGGCTTCTAATTTGCACGCCAAACCCCCATCGAATGTGCCGGCCGGGCGCGTGATCGATTTCGATTTGTACAACCCGCCAGGGGTGGCGCACGGATTTCATGAAGCCTGGCAGAAACTACACGCGCCCGACGTGCCGGATCTGGTCTGGACGCCACATAACGGCGGGCATTGGATGGCGACCAGCGGTCGGATGATCGCGGAGGTCTTCGCCGATTACGAACGCTTTTCGTGTCGCGTGATGCTGGTTCCGAAAGCGGTAGGAGAACAACACCAGATGTTACCCGTGGTGTTGGATCCGCCAGCGCATCGCCCCTATCGCTTGTTGCTCAACACCAGCTTGGCGCCGAAAATCGTCAACGGCATGGAGCGCACAATTCGCCGACTGGCGGGCGTGCTGATCGAGCAAGTGCGCGCTACGGGGCAATGCGATTTTACGAAGGATTATGCCGAGATCCTGCCCGTGCAGATTTTCATGAGCATGGTGAATCTGCCGCAAACCGATGTCGCCGAAATAAAAGTTTGGACTGATCAGATCGTCCATCCCGACGGCAGCATGAGTTATCACGACGCCAAACAACACCTCTACGATTACCTCGAGCCACACATCGATGCGCGTTTTGGCGCAGACGGCGAAGATGTTTTAAGTCGCATCATCAACGGCAAGATCAACGGCCGCGAACTCAGCAAATCAGAAATGTTAAGCCTGTGCATGCAGATGCTGCTGGGTGGACTCGACACCGTGGTTAATTTCCTCGGATTTGTGCTGTTGTTCCTCGCGCGGAATCCCGACCATCGCCGCGAATTGATCGCCGAGCCCGCTCTCATTCCAAACGCGGTGCAAGAGCTGCTCCGCCGCTTCCCAGTGGTTAGCTTGGCGCGCGAAGTGAGGAACGACATCGAGTATGATGGCGTTCAATTGCGACAGGGTGATATGGTCGCCATTCCAACGCCTTTGGTCGGCACGGATGAGGAGCTCAATCCCGACGCACTGACCGTCAATTTTCGCCGCAGCGCCTTCGAACACGCGACGTTTGGTAATGGACCGCACCTGTGTCCGGGCGCGCACCTCGCGCGCACCGAGATACGGATTACCATCGAAGAATGGTTGAAGCGCATTCCTGAATTCGCGATCGCGCCCGGCGCTGAAATCCGCTTTCGTGGCGGCCTCGTAGGCGTGGTGGATGGGCTCCCGCTCAAGTGGGAGGTAGCAACAACACAGGCTAGGAGCGTTGAGTGATGAGGTGCTAGTAGCGAAACTTGTCGTTCTATTAGCTGCTATCACGGTACGCAAATTTTTCAATTCAACGAAAAGGGCACGTCTATGAACGCTTTCAATTTTGACGATCACAACATCAGCTGGCAAAAGCTTGGTGACCTACCGCATTTACAATTTTCCATTCTCGATATCGATGAGAAAAATAAAATCGCGGATGTACTGTTTAAGTTCTCCGCGAACGAGCAAATCGTCCTTCACCGACATTTGGCGCACAACAACACCTTCGTTATTCAAGGCGAACATAGGCTTTATCACCCCAATGGCGTGATTAAAGAGATCCGCCCGGTTGGAAGTCTAACTTCCAGTCCGCCAAGCAACGAGCCTCATCGCGAAGGCGGGGGAGATCAGGATGTAGTTATCGCCTTCAGCATTCGCGGCAGCGACGGCGTTTTATACGAACTGCTTGACGACGACATGAACGTGCTCGCAACGATTAGCATGCAGGACTTGATTGGGCTGCATAACGCGAATCGAAAACCTTAATCCATTATCGCAACTCCCGGAAAAAAGCGCGCACATCGTCAACCAATAGCTTCGGCTTTTCCATCGCCGCGAAATGCCCACCGGCAGGCATCGGTGTCCAGCGCTGAATATTGTAGGCCCGTTCGGCCCATTCACGCGGTGGCGTCGCAATCTCCTTGGGGAACAGTGCTATCGCGGTCGGCACGGTAACCTTGTCATCTTTTCCCATACGCCACGGATGATGTCGCTCCTCAAAGTATAGTCGGGTGGAGGAATTAATCGTCTGGGTCACCCAGTAAATCATGATGTTGGTCAGGAGCTGATCTTTCGTGTACGAGTTCTCGACATTGCCATTGCAATCACTCCACGTCCGGAATTTTTCGACGATCCAGGCGCACAGACCAACCGGCGAATCATTCAGCCCATAGCCTAGCGTCTGCGGCTTGGTGCCTTGAATGCCTTGATAGCCAGTTTCTTCGTTACGCCATTTATCCATCGACTTCAGAAAGGTTTGCTCTGCCGGCGAGAGATTCTGGCGATTGACCGGATGAGAAGCGACACCGACCATGTTGAGATGAATACCGGCAACGTGATCGGCATCGGCAAAGCCGAGCCGGGAAGTGACCATCGCCCCCCAATCCCCCCCTTGTGCGCCGTACCGTGTATAGCCAAGGACATCGTTCATCAACACGGCGAACCACTCGGCAATGCGCATGATGTTGACTTGCCGATCGTGTGTGGGGTCAGAAAATCCATACCCAGGGAGAGACGGCGCGATGACATCGAACGCATCAGCCGGGTCACCGCCATGCGCCGCTGGATCGGTAAGCGGACCAATGATCTCCATGAACTCGGCGATCGACCCGGGCCAGCCGTGCGTGATAATCAACGGAAACGGTTTTGGTCCTTTGCCGCGTTCGTGAATGTAGTGGAGTCGCTGACCATCGATAGTGACGCGAAATTGCTGCCAGTGATTGAGCTGCCGTTCGTGCGCCCGCCAGTCGTAGCGCGTGCGCCAGTAGTCGATCAACACCTTCATATAGGCCAAGTTCGTGCCGTAATCCCACGCAGAGTTCGGGACTTCCCCCGGCCACCGCACGCGCTCAAGCCGTTCACGCAGATCGGCCAGTACCGAGTCTGCCACATTGATACAGAATGGTTCTGGGGTCGTATGTCGTGACATGGTAGTTGGTCTCCTGAAACGTTGGTATCTCGGCAACTTCAGCGGGATTTCCAAATAAACGGTAGCGTCTCCGGTCCCCGCACGAACCAGTTGTTGTTCCAGGTCACTTCATCGAAGGCGCGTTCGAAGCGATCGATACGCGACACCAGCCATTCTAGCGCCACGCGGGCCTCGAGCCGGCCCAGATGCGCGCCGAGGCAGTGATGGATACCCATGCCGAACCCAACCTGTCCACCCGTGCGACGTAAGACGTCGAAGCGTTCGGGCTCGGCAAACTTGGTCTCATCATGATTCGCTGAAGCCAGCATCACCACGATGTCGCTCTGCGCGACAATGGGTTGGCCCGCGATTTCGACGTCGCGCATGGCGCGGCGGTACACGCCCTGAACCGGTGAGCAGTAGCGCAGACCTTCCTCAATCGCATTCGGGATGCGGCTGGGGTTGTCACGCAACGCCGCCAACTGATCGGGTTGATCGTGCAGCGCAACCACCATGCCGCCGATGAGGTTAGTCGTCGTCTCATTGCCACCCGTCAGTAGCAGGATCGAGTACGCGATCATTTCGCGCCGATCGATGTGACTTTCCGCTTCGGCACGCAATAGTACGCTTAGGATGTCGTGGCGATTGGCGAATTCTGCGCTGCGCTGCTCGAATACCTCGCTGAAATACGCAATGAGTTCGCGCACACCAGCGCGGGCGCGATCCCATTCGGGCCCTGAGCGATCATTGAGGATTTTGATCAGGCAATCCGACCAGTGCTTGAAATCTCCGTGCCGCGATTTATCGATATCCAGCAACTCCGCGATGACCGTGACCGGCAATGGGATGGTGAAATCTCGAACCAAATCGAACGCAGCCTTCGCCTCAAGCGCAGTACCGAGCTCGATGACCAGTTCGCGAATCCGCGATTCGAGTTCGCGCAACGGACGCATCCGAAACTCCTCCTGCAGGATCCCGCGCAGACGACCGTGCTCGGGCGGATCACTGGTGATGACGTTGTGTCCGTCGCGGTCATTCGGATCCTTGCCGGGTGCCTGCCGGCGCATGGCGATGGAGGAGAAAGTTTCGGGGTCGCGCAAGATCGTGGCGACATCGTCATAGCGGGTGACGACAAACGCATTCAACTTAGGCGTCCATAGTACCGGTGTCTCGGCGCGCAGATAAGAAAAATACGGGTAGGGGTCGCGCCTCACCTCGGGCGCGAGGAAATCCGTCGTTGCAGGATCATAGCTTGCCATGATGATGAGCTTAACCCGCCCGCGTCCGTGCAGCACTCATTGCGGGCGACGCGATCGAAGTCATGCAGCCCGATCTG
>JAYUEZ010000328.1:0-1733 GCA_043738965.1 Gammaproteobacteria bacterium | reverse complement strand
TTTCGAAATCATGACCGGATGTGCGGCCGCTGGTGGCGTGCGTTGGTAGTCGATGTCATGAGCCGCCATTTCCGCTACGCGCGCTTTCTCATTAGTATTCCTGTGTCGGCACAAACATTCCGGCGGAACCTAAGACATGCAGAAAACCATCCTAATCACGGGCGGCAGTCGCGGCATTGGTGCTGCGACCGGGCGTCTCGCGGCGGGGGCAGGGTACGCCGTCGTTTTCAGTTATCTCAAGGCACGTGAGGTCGCGGAGGCCCTCTGCGCCGAGATCAGGGACGCCGGTGGTGCCGCGTGTGCGATTCAAGCCGATGTCGCCCTAGAAGCGGATATCGTTCGACTATTCGAAACCGCGGATCGCGAAGTCGGCACGCTCACCGCCTTGGTCAACAACGCTGGCGTGGCCGAACACCAGAGCCGTTGCGAGGAGATGAGTGCCGCGCGTCTCAGCCGTGTGTTCGCGACGAATGTCATCGGCAGCTTTTTGTGCGCGCGCGAAGCAGTGAAGCGCATGTCGACGCGTCATGGCGGTCACGGTGGCGGCATCGTCAATGTGTCGTCGGCCGCGTCACGGCTTGGGTCACCCGGCGAGTTCGTCGACTACGCGGCATCGAAAGGCGCGATCGATACGTTTACCATCGGCCTCGCCAAGGAAGTCGCCGGCGAAGGGATCCGCGTCAACGCGGTGCGGCCTGGGGTTATCTATACGGACATTCATGCTAGCTACGGCGAGCGTGGGCGGGTCGATCGCGTCAAGGATAGCGTCCCGATGCGCCGCGGTGGTGACGCCGAGGAGGTCGCGAAGGCGATTTTATGGTTGCTCTCTGACGACGCGTCGTATTCAACCGGCGCGTTCATCGACGTTTCCGGCGGAAGGTAAACATGAATGCGCCGACGCAACTGAATTGGGCGCATTTGGTTCGCGCCGATCACGTACACGGATCGCTCTATACCGATCCCACAATCTTTCAAGCCGAGCTTGAGAAGATCTGGTATCGCACCTGGGTGTATGTCGGCCACGTGAGCGAAGTGCCGAAGGCGAACGATTTCGTCATGAAGTCGATTGGCCCGCAAGCCGTGCTGATGACGCGCGACAAAGCGGGCGCGATTCACCTTTTGCAAAACCGTTGTAGCCATCGTGGCAATCAGGTTTGTCAGCAACCACAAGGCAACACCGCGACGTTCACTTGCCCGTATCACGGCTGGGCTTTCGCCAACACCGGCGAGTTGCGTGGCTACCCATTTCCCGCCGGTTACGCTGGGGTAGACAAGCGCGAACTCGGCTTGGGGCGAGTTCCGCGACTCAGCGTTTATAAAGGTTTTGTGTTTGGTTCCTTTGCGCCTGACGGACCGACACTGGAAGAACATCTCGGCGGCGCGCGTGAGGCGATCGATCGCTTGGTGCGCACGTCACCAGAGGGCGAGATCGAGATCACCGCCGGCTTTCTCAAGCATCAAACACGTGCCAACTGGAAATTCCTCGTCGAAAACGAAACCGACGGCTATCACCCGCAATTCGTGCATCAGTCGATCTTCAGCGTGGCGAAAAGCGGTATCGGCGATCTCTACAGCGATGCGTCGAGCGCCGTGGCGCGCGATCTCGGTGGCGGTCATTCAGAGAATGATCTACGCCCGGAATTCCGCCGCCTCGACGCGCCGCTCGGGTGGTTCGGCACCACGGCCGACCGGCTGCCAGACTACGTCGCCAAAATGAATGCGGCTTACGGCGC
>JAYUEZ010000327.1:0-12337 GCA_043738965.1 Gammaproteobacteria bacterium | reverse complement strand
AGACCCGCGCAGCCATCGAAGCCAGCGGCGCCGAGATTGTCACGGTCGCGATCCGCCGCACGAATATTGGCCAGCAGAAAGACGACCCCAATCTGCTCGACTATCTATCGCCGGATAAGTACACCATTCTGCCGAATACCGCGGGCTGCTACGACGTCGATAGCGCGGTTCGTACCTGTCGCCTAGCGCGCGAGCTACTGGATGGTCACGATTTAGTGAAACTCGAAGTTCTTGGCGACAAGAAAACGCTCTACCCCAATGTACTCGACACGCTTAAAGCCGCGGAGATCCTGTGTCGTGACGGTTTCAAGGTCATGGTGTATACAACCGACGATCCGCTGCTCGCCAAACGGCTCGAGGAAATCGGTTGCGTCGCGATCATGCCGCTCGCGGCCCCCATTGGATCTGGTCTCGGCATCCAAAACCGCTACTCGATTCGCGAAATTGTCGAAACAATAAAAGTCCCCGTCATTGTCGATGCGGGCGTGGGCACCGCGTCGGACGCAAGCATCGCGATGGAACTCGGCTGCGCGGCCGTGCTGATGAACACCGCCATCGCCGAAGCGCGGGATCCCGTGCGCATGGCGCGCGCGATGAAACATGCCGTGATCGGTGGTCGCGAAGCCTTTCTCGCCGGTCGAATGCCACGTCGCGCGTACGCCTCGGCGTCATCGCCGCTTGATGGCACTTTCTTTAACTAAATCTCGCGACGCTTGCACTGCACACCAGGGTGTTACCCGAAGCACATCACCGGCAAGTCCGCAGTTTTGTCCGCCGCGAAGGCCGGACCACGGCCGCCCAATTGCGCGCCTTGGATTCCTTCCTTCCTCGCTTTGAAATCGCGGCCGCCGGCCCGCTGAATTTTGATCTAGTATTCGGGCGGCGCGCCCCACTGTATTTAGAGATCGGCAGTGGGAATGGTGAATGTACAAAAGCGTTCGCCGAGAGCCACCCGGAAAATAATTATCTTGCTATCGAAGTCCATCGCCCGGGCCTCGGGCACCTGTTGAATTTGGCGGTCGACGCGAAGTTAACCAATCTTCGCGTGGCGCTGCGGGATGTGTATACCGTATTGCCGCAGCTGGCGCCGGAGTCCGTAACCGGCATCTACGTTTTCTTCCCAGATCCGTGGCCGAAGACTCGGCACCAGAAACGTCGTTTACTGCAAAATCAGTTCTTCGCTGAACTGCAGACGATTCTGCACCGCCACGGGCGGCTGTACCTCGCAACGGATAGCGCGAGTTACTCGGCGCATCTTGATGAGCTCATTCCAAACCTGAACGACTGGGAAAATTTAAGCGGCACCGGCCTTCACGCGCCACGCTTGAAAGCGCGGCCGCCGACGAAATTCGAAACGCGCGGACTGGCAGCGCAGCACCTCATTTGCGACTACGTACTCGCGCGGCGTGCGCATCCGACGGCCGCCAAAGCCTCGAATTTATTTACGAGCGCTAATTTAAACGCCGCGAGTTCGTAACCAGGGCAACAACTCGTCCAGCGCGTTAACACTGGCGAACGCCGGATAATGTTTGAGGCTTCCGCTGCTGCTCGGATAGCGCACTCCAAAGACGTGTCGAATGCCAAACTCGCGCGCGGTGGCGAGCACCGCGGAGTTGTCGTCCACGAGAACCGCCGTACTCGGCTCGATTTGCGTCTGTGCGGTAAATTCAGTCCAAAATCGCGGGTCCTCCTTGGGCACGCCAAACTCATGCGCGCTCACGATTTGATCAAAATAGGGCGCGAGGCCCGTGCGCACCAGCTTCCGCTGTAGACTCGCCGGATGCGCGTTAGTCGCGAGCACACAGCGACTCCGACTCGCGTGGCCGAAGGTCAGAAATTCGAGCGTCCCGTCGCGCACACCAATGAGATGCGCTAATTCGTTTTCAATGTCGTGCAGCGACAAGCCGAACTCCCGACTCCAGTGGTCCATGCAATACCACGCCAACGTACCGCGTGCCGTATTCAGCGTCGCGACGACGTGCGTCTTGGCTTCTGGCAACGCCGAACGTTGGCGTGCAGCGAGTGCGAGGGGTAATGCGTGATTCCACACCTGATCATCAAAATGAAGATCAAGCAGCGTGCCATCCATGTCCAGGATTAGGGTACTGATTTCACCGTGTCGGTCGGATTGGGCCACGTCGCGTGTTCCCTTAGTTTCGCGGTGAGCGGTGTTTAGTTCGCGGTATTTGGCGCATTACTGAGAATGGCCGTATGTTTCGCTCGCAATTCCGCGGTTAGCGTTTCGGCCCGCGCAATCTGCTCTGCGTTCAGCTTGCCGCGCAAGGCAACGAGGCTGGCGGCGGCGGCGGATTCACCATTGGCTGCGCCTAAACTGAACCAACTCCACGCCTGGATCAAATCCGGGTCCGTCCCTAAGCCGCGGACATAGATGTTGCCGAGATTAAGCTGGGCGACACCGAGCCCCTGACGTGCGGCTTGCTGTAACCAAAATCGTCCTTCCTCGAAATCGCGCGGCATGCCTTGCCCAAGCACATGTGCCATGCCGAGATGAAACTGTGCTTCCGGATTGCCACTGTCGGCGAGTCGCTTTAACAAATCGCGCGCGGCCTTCACGGCGGCCGGGTCGTCGCGGCGTTCGAGTTTGAGTTGCGCGAGCAAGAGCGCGCTGCGTTCACTGTCGTGCTGCGAGCGTTCGAGATAGGCCGCTGCCTGCGCGGCATCGGTGGTTCCACCCTGGCCTTGTAACTGCATGACGGCCAGATTGTAGGCCGCGTCGGGAAGACCTTGATCGGCGGCACGCGTGAACCACGCTCGCGCCTGCCCCAGATCACGCGCGACTCCTTCACCGCGATAGAAGAGCAGTCCTAAGGAGAATTGCGCCTCACGGTCACCTGCCATCGCCGCCTGCTCCAGCCAGTGCGCCGCGATGGCGGGGGCTTTGCTCATGCCGTAACCGCGCAAATACATGATCCCAAGGTTATACATGGCGCCCGCTAAGCCGCGTTGCGCGGCCCGTTCGAACCAGACCCGCGCATACCCGTAATCGCGTTGCGTACCTCGACCCTGTAGATACAGCACGCCTAAATTATTCTGGGCGATGGGATCACCGCCTTCCGCATGCGCGCTGAAAATCGCAAAGGCAGCCGTGTAATCCCCCCGCCCTAACGCCGCGCTGGCCGAGTTCGCGGCGGCGCTCGCGATGTTCATCAGTAACCCAAGCGTCACCCCAAGCAGCGCGCCCCAGACGCGAACACAACCATCAATTCGTCGAGCTTCCGAGGGAAGTATTCCCATGTTGTTCCCATTACCCATGCCTAGAATTGTCCCTGTAGCGATAGCGTTACGCATCAACTTTGCGATACCCCGCACAGCCCTGTCTGGGCGGGGTTTTTCTTCCCCCTCTCCATAGTCGTAATCCCCTCAGTCCCGTCCCATGATCCTTGGTAGACAGCAAAATGCACGAGGACTACCATCGACTCACCGCCTACGAAACCACCGTACTCCGTGCGCCCTACGGAATGTAGGGATTATCGACCGTTTTGCGGTGCTCGTGCAGCGGTACTACTAAAACGTTTTGAAGCTATTGAGGAGGAAGGTCAAATGAACAAAAACAACTTGAAACCGGTCGTCGCCGCAATTGGCTCTACGGTGGTCTTAGCGCTGTCAGCTGCCGCGTATGCCGATAACCCGTTTCAAATGGTCGAATACGGCAATCCAGTCACAGTGGCGGTTGATGCCGTGGATATGAAGGGTAATAAGGTCAAAATTAACGACGAGACAGGCTTCACCTACGGCGGGGACAACATGGGTGCCTACGCGGCCGGCAAAGTCGGGACTGGCAAAAAGGATCCCGCCGTATGTGGCTCGTTTGGAGGCGCCAGCTGCTCGATGCCGCACCTGCAAAAATAGGCCTTCGTTGTATTAGTCTACCTACGCGACCGGCGCGGTGTCTCGGATCCCTCGGGTACACGGCGTCGGGCTCGGACTCAGGCGGGCCCATTTGGGCCCGCTCTTGGTTTCGGTTCCATCCGCCATTGAATTCATGGAAGTTGCGCCCGAGAATTGGCTCGGCGCCGGCGGTCGGCTCGGCCATGCATTGGAAAAAATCGCGAGTGCAGTCCCTTTGGTCGCGCACGGCTTGCTGCTCAATTTAGGTGGGTGCGATCCGATCGATGTGACCTTTGTACGTCAGATAAAAGCCTTCCTCGATCAATTTGACGTTCGTGTATACGGCGATCACCTGACCTATTGCGGCGACCAGGGATTGCTCTACGAGCTACTCCCGATGCCGTTCACGGCGGACGCGATTTCGCATATGGCGAGTCGCATTCGGCAAGTACAGGATATTTTGGAATGCAGGATCGCGGTTGAAAACGCCTCGTATTATTGCGTCCCCCACCAAACTCTATCCGAAATCGATTTCATCACTGGCATCCTGGCCGAAGCCGACTGCGATTTGCTGCTGGACATCAATAACGTTTATGTCAACAGCATCAATCATCAATACGATCCGTTGGCGTTTATTCGGCAATTGCCGTTTGAGCGCGTGGCATACGCCCATATCGCCGGCCACCTGCGGACCCCCGATGGCCTCATCATCGACACCCACGGCGAAGCCATCATCCCGCCCGTGTGGGATTTGCTCGCACAGACCTATGCGGAATTTGGTGTCGTTCCAACCTTGCTCGAACGCGACGAAAATATTCCGGATTTGGATGTCATTCTAATCGAGGTCGAGCAAATTCACGCCGCGCAGCAGGCGACGACGAGGCGCGCGAATTCGACGCGCACGGCGGCCACCACATGACTGATCAAGTTGAACTCGACTTTCGCGCCGCCCAGCGTGCTTTTTCGGAGCACGTGCGTGATCCGGCGCGCTTCCCATCCCCGCGTGGGCTTGACGCGCGACGCGTCGCGGTCTACCGCGACGCAGTGATGCACAACATTGAACGCTTCATGTCAGATAATTTTCCGCGCGTTAAAGCCGTCTTGGAGCTGACGCATTGGACCGACCTGGTGCGCGATTATCTGATTCGTCATCGTGCCGACACGCCAGCGTTCGCACGGCTACCCCATGAATTTCTAGTCTTTCTAACCCATGAGCGGCACGAGGCGAGCGATCCCCCATATCTAGTGGAGCTTGCACATTTTGACTGGCTCGAAAACGAACTTGCCACCGACCTGCGTCACATCGATTGCACCGGAATCGATCCGCTGGGCGACCTCCTTGACGCACCCATCGCCGTTAACCCAATCCATGTGGTCGCCACTTATCAGTTTCCCGTGCACGCGATTCCCGGTGATTACGCAGCGAGCGACGCACCCGCGCGGGCGACGCATATCGTCGCGTTCCGCGACACGGCGCACCGCTATGCCTTCCTCGACCTAAACGCTATCGCATTAGAACTTTTTACGACGGTTCGCGATAACCCAGCGCGCACTGCGCGCGCGGTGTTAATCGATATCGCAACCAAACTTGGACACCCCACACCGGCCGCCGTCATCTACGGTGGCAGTGATATCCTGCAGGGCATGCGTCAACGAGAATTGTTACTCGGCACCAAGATTTCGCCCGCTTCCTAAATCATCCAGTGGCGCCATGAGAGCTGCCATGTAAGCGCACGATCAAAATCCAGGTCACGGTGAAGCGTCACCGATCTTTTCAACGTGACGCACCCAAATAGGTCGCCGAAGGCGGCCTTTCGTGTCCGTGACGGCTCGTGTACAGTTTGCTCGCACGCCACCGTCGGCAACTTTCGATTCCTCGGTTTCCGATTACGACCACGAGCCACCATGCCCAAGATTCATAAATTGCTGATCGCGAATCGTGGCGAAATCGCGATTCGCGTCATGCGCGCCGCCGCCGAACTTGAAATCGAGAGCGTCGCCATTTATTCACAAGAAGATCGCTTCGCGTTGCATCGTTTTAAAGTCGACGAGGCCTATCTGGTCGGCAAAGGCAAGACCCCGGTACAAGCCTATCTAGATGCCGACGATATCATTCGTATCGCGCTCGAAGCTGGCGCCGATGCCGTCCATCCAGGGTACGGTTTTCTGTCAGAACGGCCCGAGTTTGCTGAAGCCTGCAGAGCGGCCGGCCTGATCTTTATCGGGCCATCGCCAGCGGTCATGCGGACGCTCGGGAATAAAGTCGCGGCACGCAATCTCGCCGCAAGTTCCGGCGTGCCGGTCATGCCAGCGACCGCGGCGCTGCCCGACGACGCTCCGCGAATAGCAGCGATGGCGGCGGCTATCGGCTATCCGTTGATGCTGAAGGCGTCGTGGGGCGGTGGCGGGCGCGGCATGCGCGTGATCGAAACACAGGAGTCACTCCTCGATTTAGTGGCCGTCGGACGCCGCGAAGCCGAGCAGGCGTTCGGTAACGGCGAGGTCTATCTCGAAAAGCTTATTCGTCGCGCGCGCCATGTCGAAGTGCAGATCATCGGGGATCACCACGGCAACGTGGTGCATCTGTTTGATCGCGACTGCACCGTTCAGCGACGTAATCAAAAAGTCGTCGAGCGCGCGCCGTCGATGTTCTTGGACGAGGCCGCGCGTGACGCCGTCTGCAACGCCGCGGTCGAACTGTGCCGCACGGCGGGTTACACCAATGCCGGCACGGTTGAATTTTTACAAAACGCCGACACCGGCGAAGTCTATTTCATCGAAGTCAATCCGCGGATCCAAGTCGAACACACGGTGACCGAAGAGATCACCGGCATCGATATCGTCAAAGCGCAGATCCGCATCGCCGAAGGCGCGCGCATTGGTACGCTCGATAGCGGCGTCCCGGTGCAAACCGAAATCAAACGCCATGGCTTCGCCATGCAATGCCGGATCACGACCGAGGATCCGGAAAATAATTTCATCCCGGACTATGGCACCATTACCGCGTATCGGAGCCCGGCCGGCTTTGGCATTCGCCTCGATGCCGGCACCGCCTACAGCGGCGCGCAGATCACGCGGTATTACGATTCCTTGCTGGTGAAAGTGACCGCGTGGGGCACCACGGCCGACGAGACCACGGCCCGCATGTTGCGCGCCCTTCACGAATTTCGCGTACGTGGTGTGGTCACCAATTTGCGCTTCTTGGAGCAGCTGCTGCGGCATCCGGATTTCACGGCCGCACACTACTGCACGACATTTATCGATACCACACCTGAACTTTTTGCCTTCAAGCACCGGCAGGATTTCGCGACCCCGCTGCTGCGTTTCATCGGTGACGTGATCGTAAACGGCAACGAATCGGTGAAAAATAGACCGCGGCCTCCGTCACTCACGTTACCCATCGCGCCCGTGGCGCCACATGGCACGCCGCCCGCCGGCACGCGTCAACTATTGAACGAGCTCGGCCCACGAAAATTCGTGGACTGGATGCGCGCCGAGCAACGCGTATTGGTTACCGACACAACATTCCGCGACGCGCATCAATCCCTACTCGCTACCCGCATGCGCAGTTACGACATGCTGCAAGTAGCCGACACCTACGCGCATTGGCTGCCTAATCTGTTCTCAATCGAATGTTGGGGCGGCGCCACTTTTGACGTGGCGATGCGCTTCCTAAAAGAATGTCCGTGGCAACGCCTGCGCAGTTTGCGCGAACGTCTCCCCAATGTGTTATTGCAGATGCTGCTGCGGGCGTCGAACGGTGTTGGCTACACGAATTATCCAGACAATGTCGTCGAGTATTTCGTCCAACAAGCGGCCCACGAAGGGATCGATTTGTTTCGCATCTTCGACTCGCTGAACTGGGTCGACAACATGCGCGTGGCGATCGACGCCGTACTCGCCACCGGCAAGCTCGCCGAAGCCGCCATTTGCTACACCGGTAATTTGAGCGACCCAGAATGCAAAAAATACGACCTCAAGTATTACGTGCGACTGGCCAAGGAACTCGAAACGGCCGGCGCGCATATCATCGGCATCAAAGACATGGCGGGGCTTTGTCGACCGGCCGCGGCCTACACCTTGGTCAAGGCCTTGAAGGAAGAAGTCGGTCTGCCCATTCACTTTCATACGCACGATACCAGCGGCATCGCCGCCGCGAGCGTACTGGCGGCGGTTGACGCGGGCGCCGACGCGATCGATGCGGCGATGGATTCCATGAGCGGATTGACCTCGCAGCCCAACCTGGGATCGCTGGTTGAAGCGCTGCGCCACGGACCCCGCGATAGTGGACTCGATGCAGAACGGATTCGTGGTTTGTCGAGTTACTGGGAGCAAGTTCGCGCCTGTTACGCCGCTTTCGAAAGCGACATTCGCGCGGGCGCCTCGGAAGTCTATGTGCATGGCATGCCGGGCGGCCAATATACCAATCTGCGCGAACAAGCGTTGTCACTCGGCGTGGCCGCCGCGCGTTGGCCTGAAGTCGCCAAAGCCTACTCGCAAGTCAACACGATGTTTGGCGACATCATCAAGGTCACGCCAAGTTCAAAAGTGGTCGGCGATATGGCGTTGTTAATGGTGACGAGCGGCATAACCCGCGAAGACGTCGCGGCGCCAGATACTGAAATCGCGTTTCCAGAATCGGTGGTGTCGTTTTTCCGCGGCGAACTTGGTCAACCGTATCAGGGGTTTCCGCGTGCGTTGCAGGCCAAGGTGCTGAACGGCGAAGCCCCGCTGACGGCGCGGCCGGGAGCCGTGATGCCGAGCGAAGATTTGGTGGCCTTGCGCAAGGAAGCGGAACGGCGCGCGCGGCGCGTCATATCGGATGTTGATTTCGCGTCGTACCTCATGTATCCCAAAGTTTTCGTCGAATATGCCGAGGCCGAACGCGAGTATGGCGATCTGACCATCTTACCGACGCCGGTCTTTTTCTATGGCATGGAAGCGGGTCAAGAAATCACCGTGATCATGGGCCGCGGGCGGGCGCTTATTATTCGCTATGTCGGCACCAGCGCACCGCATGACGATAACCAGCGTACGGTGTTCTTCGAACTGAACGGCCAACCGCGTCCCATCAAAGTGGTTGATGGCGCGCGCGTAAAACCCCGACCGCCGCACCCGAAAGTCGAGCGCGATAATCCCAATCAATTGGGTGCACCGATGCCCGGCGTGATTACGCAGATTGCGGTAAAAACCGGCGACGCGGTGACTCGCGGCGATACGTTAATGACTCTTGAAGCAATGAAAATGCAAACCGCGATTCGCTCGGATCAAGCTGGACGAGTGAAACACATTGCTGTCACGATCGGCCAACAGGTGGATGCAAAGGATCTCTTGGTGGTCATCGAATAGCCGACTTCCTAGTGTGCTGTCCCGCAATAAACTTCAATAAGTCGCGCGGCGATCGGACCACGAGACCCGGCGCGAGGAGGAGCCATAGCAGCGCTATGGCGACGACGAGCAACGCCGTATCGTGGTTCGAGAGCAAGCGAATTATGAAGGTTCATTGCGGGACAGCGCACTAGTGGGTTCGCGCTTAGACGCCACCGAGCAAAGCCCGCATTTTCGCCAATTCATCACGCGCCTCTGTAACGCAGCGCAGGCGCCCAAATTCATCGAGCACCTCCGGCGCAAGACCCGTCAGCACCGGACATTGGCTGGGACGCGGATCGGCCCACGGCAGATCCGCGGTCGGCGCATGCCAATGCGCGAGTAACAGCGTATCGCACAGGTCTGGTGAGCTAGCATGCGGTCGAGTCCAATGTTCGGCCGCAAAGGTCGCCTCGACGAAGCGCTCGGGGAATTTCCATGCCCGTAAGATCATTGCCGTTACTTGATGTTTGAGTTCGCGCACGGCCACCTTCAGCGTGTCGCGGTCCGCCACCAGCGCGGGATGGTTCGGTAACTCGGCGAGCATCACCATCACGCCCAATTCGTGGACCAGACCCGCCAACATCGCCTGCTCCGGATTTTGCCCGGTAACGCGGCGCGCTATCACGACACTGAGCGCGCTGATTTCCGTCGCGTGCCGCCACGCCAGCCGCAGAAGGTTGGCACAGTGTGGATTGCTGGAGGTGAACATTCCGCGCAGCCCCTGGGCCAGGTCGGCGGCAAGCGCTGGATCAGTGCTCAGGATTGAAACCGGATCGTTGCTCCCTTTGCCTTCGTCATTGGCGAGCGCGTGACTTCGCGCCTCCGAGCGCGGCAAGCTCGGGAGCACCAGCCGGCCGTCACGCACGGCGTGGTAAATGGCAAATAGCAAAGGGCGATCGAATTCCATGTCCGTTAGCTCGGCAACATCGACACCAATCCGCGCTAGACCGGTCGGTGGTGTGAGCCAATAACTGGCGGGCAGGCGAACCACGCGCGCTGGGGTTTTCGCGCGGGCCAAGGTGCACGCGGTGGCCTGTGGTGATAAAAAATGCTGAGCTTCGATTGACCCCGCCGTGACGGTGAAACTTGCGCCGTTCGCGGCCGTGAGCGTCAACGCGCCATCCAGTAAATAGAAAATCCACGCGTCATCGCGTCCGCTTCGAAATAGCTCGCGTCCCGGCGCGCAGGCTTCTACGTCGACGTGAGCAGCAATCGCAGCGAATTCGGTGTCGTTCAAATGTCGGATCGGCAACAGCGTCCGCAATCGAGCGAGATCATGGGCATTGAGACTCGCGACCGCGGACGGGTGGACTAGCTTTTGTGCGTGCATCAGTTCAACCCAGTGGGGATTCACGGCTTTAGCGGCAGGCCGCGGCACCGAGTTGAATTCTCACGACTAACCGCTAACCCCGCGCTACCGATCACCACCCTAGGGGCTGCGTGAGTCGCCGTTGCGCTATGATCGGAAACCAACGTGACGGCGCCAATCCCGCTGCCTTGCCGAACTTAAGAGTGCTATTCTTCGTCGCGCGCCGCGCAAACAACCCGAACCGCTACTGGATTTGAACTCGCCAACCATGGAAGAAAAAGAACCCATCGTCCGTGCTGAGAAAGCATTTGAATTTCGCCACACGGTCTCGCACCTGTGGAATCCCGGGGCAATCGTGCCCGCGACCCAATTAGATCGCTTAGTCGGCCTCGAACGCACCCGGGTAAATCTGGTCCGAATCATCCCGGGCGGTGAAGCGGCGCTGTATCACGCCCATCAATGCGAAGAAGAATGGATCTACGTTCTGCAAGGGCAAGGCATCCTCGAAATCGACGGCACGGAGCACCTGCTCGGCCCCGGCGACTTCGCGGGCTTACCGGCACCCGCGCTGCCGAATCAACTGCGAAACCCGTTCGCAAAAAGCCTGGTGTGTTTAATGGGCGGTGAACGTCGCGATGTGGATATTGCTGACTTCCCGCGCCTGGGCAAACGAATGTTTCGCCGGGGAGAGCACATGGAGATCTATGACACCGCGGATGCGGAAGAAGCGGCGCCCGCTGATTTCGACGAATACCTGACAAAAAATTATCGCCGCTCTCTGACGAAAGGACCCGCCCATGGCAGTTGAAGAAGGTAAGGCCGCGCCGGCTTTCACGCTCGCGGATGCCACTGGCAAATCGCGTTCCCTGGCCGAATTCAAGGGCCACGACGTAGTGGTGTATTTTTATCCTAAGGACGACACGCCAGGTTGCACCAAGGAAGCCTGCGGATTTCGCGATAATTGGTCAGCCTTGAAAAAGCGCGGCGTGGTCGTTATTGGCATTTCCCCCGATAGCGGCGCGTCCCACGCGAAATTTGCTAGCAAGTACGAATTACCGTTTCTGCTGCTGTCCGATCCCACTAAGCAGGTGATGGAGAAATACAGCGCCTACGGCGAGAAAATGATGTACGGCAAGAAAGTCGTCGGCGTCATTCGCTCCACCGTGCTAATCGGGCCGGACGGCAAGGTGCGCAAGCATTGGCGTAAAGTGCCGAAGGCCGAGACCCATCCGGCGGCCGTGATTGCGGCGCTCACTAGAGCGTAATGCGAGAGGCGACCCCATAAAATGTCCACCATGATGTCGGGCGGTTGCGCTTGCGGCGCGATTCGTTACGAGTGTGATGCTGAGCCGATGTTTATGTGGGTATGTCATTGCCGGGATTGCCAACGATCCACTGGCGGAGGCGGCGCGGTTAACGTGGTTTTTCCGAAGCTGGCAGTGCGATTTATCAAGGGCGAACCAAAGTATTCTGCTCGAGTGGGAACAAGCGGAAAAAACACTTACCGCGGATTCTGTCCCGAATGCGGGTCACCCGTCGCGGCTAAAGCAGATTTGATTCCGGATATCCAAGGGCTCAGCGCCGCCGGTTTTGACGATCCCAGCGGATTCAAGTTGGTGGCGCATATTTGGACGGCCAGCGCGCAGCCGTGGGATTACCAATCTCCGACCATGCTTAAGTTTGAGACAACACCGACCGCAGGAGAACTCCGCGAGCTGATGAAACTCGCTCGCGTGTTGTAAGGGCAATATCCCAACTCCCGAAAGCCGAACGGACGAGCGCGATTCAATCTTCCCGGTTTCGATTCCG